>JBBITV010000041.1:0-8169 GCA_037440585.1 Chloroflexota bacterium | reverse complement strand
CAAAGGCTTCCTCGCCTACGCCGACTTGCTCAAGTCTGGCGCGCCAGCTCTTGAACCGGTCAAGCGCAACCGCTGGGACCTGGGCGTCCTGCTCTTCACGTCGGGAACCACTGGCCCGCCCAAGGGCACGGTCCACCTGGTCGAAGAAGCCGTGTGTGTCTGCGAAACCTTCGGCCGGCATGGCTGGCGTGTAACCGAAGACGATATTATTGGCGGCTCGGCGCCCATCGCCTTTGGAGCGGGATACTGCACGTTTGGGATTATTCCGTACTACTTTGGTGCAGGCTGCTCCTTGACGGCGCGTTTTGAGCCGGAGCCGATGTTTGAGACCATTCAGAAGCACAAGATCACGATCCTGTCGATCCTACCGACGGCCTACCGCAAGCTGCTCCAGGTGCCCGATGCCGAGCAGAAGTATGACCTGAGTAGCTTGCGCCTCTGCACCGGTGGCGGTGAGTCCCTGACGGCCCAAACGTACTATGACTGGAAGGGCAAGTTCGGGATCGACATCTACGAAGGCTTCGGCACCACCGAGATGATGTACGTGTTTATCTCCAATGTCGCCAATATGCGGGCCAGGGCTGGCTCCTTCGGCCAGGTGATCGCCGGCTTTGAAGCCAAGGTGGTGGATGCCGATTTCCGAGAAGTCAATCCGGGCGAGATCGGCTTCCTGGTGGCGCGCGGCCCGACGGGCACAGTCTACTGGAAAGACCCGGGCAAGCAGGAACATGCTATCTGGAACGGCTGGAACCGCGTCGGCGACTACGTGTACCGGGACGACGACGGCTACTTCTGGTTCGTGTCGCGCGAGGACGATGTGATCAAGAGCTCCGGCTACCGGATCGGTCCTGAAGAAGTCGAGCAGGCGATTGCCGGGCACCCGGCCGTGCTGGACGTAGGCGTCATCGGTGTGCCACACCCGGTGCGCGGCCAGGACGCCAAAGCCTTCGTCGTCCTGAAGCCCGGCTACGCACCGACCGAGGCGCTCCAGCAGGAGCTGATGGACTTCGGTCGCGGCAAGGTGGCGGTCTACAAGCTACCGCGCCAGATCGAGTTCGTCACCGAGCTCCCACGCACGCCCACCGGCAAGCTGCTGCGGCGCATCCTGCGGGCCAAGGAGATGGAGAAGGAGAAAACGAGCTGACAAGGTGACAAGGTGACAAGGTGACAAGGTGATGTTTCAGCCGCTGTATTACCTTGTCACCCCCTCACCTTGTCACCCTGTCAGCCGTGGAAAGGGGGGATGCCTATGGGCGACACGGTCGCCGGACGAGCGGCCGAGGGCAGGGGATCACCTCGTCATCATGGTTCAGGTTCATACCCGCTTGCGCGGGAAAGACTTGTCTTCCGGTTCGCTTTATTAGCCACAAGGAGGCAACTTCATGGATAAGTTCTATCAAGAAACTAGCTGGGGCCGCTGGTTGGTGGCGGTCGGCGGTATCCTGATCAACCTGTCACTGGGCGTGATCTACGCCTGGAGCGTGTTCCGCGGCCCGTTGGCGCTAGAGTTTAAGTGGACTGGTATCCAGACGTCCCTGCCTTTCGCCATCGTCACCGCGGTGTTCGCCCTGTTCATGATCCCGGCCGGCCGCCTGCAGGACCGCATCGGTCCGATGCGGGTCGGCATGCTGGGTGGGGTGATCATGGCGGCGGCGTTCGTCCTGGCCAGCTTCGCCAAGGGGATGAGCCCCGACCTGGCCTTCCTGTGGATCAACTTCACCTACGGCATTCTGGGTGGGATCGGCATCGGCATCGCCTACGCGGTGCCCATCGCCACGGCGGTGAAGTGGTTCCCGGACAAGCGCGGCCTGGTGAGCGGCCTGGCGGTGTTCGGATTCGGTTTCTCCGCCCTGGTGTTCGCACCCCTGGCGGCCAGCATCATCAACTTCAAGCCTGCGACGGCGACCGCTCCCGGCGATCCAGGGAACTGGAGTGGTGCCTTCTTCATCCTGGGCATCATCTTCCTGGTGATGATCGAGGTGGGGGCGTACTTCTTGCGGGTGCCTCCGGCGGGCTGGCGGCCGGCCGGCTGGACGCCGCCGGCCCCCGCACCGGGCGTCAAGAAGGCCAAGGCGGAATTCAGCCCGGGTGAACTGACCAAGCTGCCCCAGTTCTGGATCCTGATGTTCATGTACGCCGCTGCGGCGATGGCCGGTCTGATGGTTATCAACTTCGCCGCGGTGTATGCAAGTGATGTGAAGTTCAACGATACCGCCAAGGCAGCCGGGCTGGGCTTCTTCAACGCTATCCCGGTCATCGGTTTCAACATCTGGACCGGCGTGGCGGCGCCGCTGGTAGCCGTGGCTACCGGCTGGCTGGCGATGTGGAACGGCCTGGGCCGCATCATCGTCGGTTACATCTCCGACCGG
Source organism: Chloroflexota bacterium (assembly GCA_037440585.1). GTDB lineage: Bacteria > Chloroflexota > Anaerolineae > Epilineales > JBBITV01 > JBBITV01. Next base: position 5,800 of record JBBITV010000041.1, on the reverse strand, counting down.
CTGGGCCGCACCCAGACCATGGTGCTGGACTTCGTCGTCACCGCAGCGGTCATGGTTGTGTTGATGGTGGCGGGTGCCAACCCGTGGATCCTGATGCTGGGCTACATGTTCGTCGGCCTGACCTACGGTGCCATCCTGGCTCTGTTCCCATCCACCAACGCCGACTGGTTCGGAACCAAGCACGTGGGCGTCAACTACGGCCTGATCTTCATCGGCTGGGGGATCGCCGGGGTGATTGCCGCGCTGGTCGGCGGTGGCACCAAGGATATCCTGGGGGGCTACGGTCCAGCTTACATCGTAGCGGCGGTGCTGGCGCTCGTCGCGGCTGGCCTGGCCTACACCGTCAAGCCCCCGGCGGTCCACGAACCCGAGGCGGCTCCGGCGTAGGGCCACAATTGCATAGCCGGAAGCTTCCAGGCGCGGGAGATTAGTAGACGTGTCGGGGAGCTTCTGAGGGTAGTTCTGCAGTTAAAGGGGCATCCGGTAGAGCCGGGTGCCCCTTTTTTGGTCTGTAGAAAGTAGCTAAGGAGTTTTATGCCAGGAGTCGAGCAATCTCGTCGAGCACAGTAAAGATGCTGACCGGTTGGCCAGGGGCGACTACATCAATGGCATCGAGGTATTCTGCAATGTCTTGAGTGAATTATACCACACTTGATTTGAGCAAACCAAACGTGAAGGTTGCGGCGACATATCTGAGAGTCGAAATGCAGGAGGCCCTCGGCAGGATGGGCGCCTCTTGTTGTGTGTTGAGGCGACTACAACTGGCTTGACTTTTTCGGCTGCCGCCATTGAAGCGAGAGGAGGCGGAAGATATGGCTCATTTAATGATAGGTGTGACAAACTTTGCAATTGTGGGACCTTATACCTTGCGTATCACCTTTGACGATGGCACCGAGCAGACCATCAACTTTGAGCCTGTGCTATATGGCTACTACTACGCACCATTGCGTGACCTGGATTTCTTCAACCAAGTTTACCTGGATCCTGAGGTTCACACTTTGGTATGGCCCAATGGCGCTGACTTTGACCCTGCCACCCTTTACAACTGGCACCGGGGAGATGGAGCGGAATTGGCGCAGAAGGCAGCGCGGTGGCACAAGGCTCAGGGTGGCATAGTTGAGCGAGTTTCGTAATGCCCTCGGTTGGGCAGGCTGTAGCTTGAAAAGCTGAAGGGGTCACTACCGGTAGGGGCGTGACCTGAAGGTTTCGGCGACAAATCTGATAGGTGAAGGGCAAGAGGCACCCGGTGTGTGTGGGTGCCTCTTGCGTTATGTAGCGTACACCTCGGAATCACTTTTGGGATATGTGGATAAGCCGAGGGGTGCTTTGCGCGGGTGGCGCAACGATTACGAGTGACCGGTAGCCCAGGCGCGGATACGCTCCAGCATGGCCTGCAGCTCGGCGATGGCGGCGCCGTTCTCCTGCGCGCCGTACCACAGGCCCATGCGCCGATCAGTCAACTGCTTGAATATCTGGCGGAAAAACGAAATCAGGCCGCGCCCAGATCACCACGCCTTCCTGGATGATATTGAGGAGAAAATGAGGACTGTATGTGGGCACTGCGTCCAAGTGGGTCATGAGGCAAGCAAAATAATGGGGACAACCGGTCGCCTCAACTGCGTCGTCTGCCAGGTCATAAGCAAGGCGGCGGCCTTCTTCGGTCTCCTCCGGGCTGCCATCGAAGAGCAGGAACAAGTCCAGGTCGCTGCCGGGGTGTAGTTCATCCCGGACGGCTGAGCCATAGAGGATAGCGCAGGCCAGCCCAGGGATGCGGCCGGCGTGGGCTACAAACTCGGTCACGGCGGCGCGAATCGCGGGCGGGATGATGCGAGCAGCAGGTTGAATCTGAACAGCAGACAAGGCAGACACGGGGCGCGCTGACTCCCTTCTTTCCAGCGCCTATTATATCACACCGGGTCATTAACCACCAAACCACCGGCGAAGGGGCGCACGCCAGATTTTGGGAGACCCAGACCCGAAGGGTTTCCGAAAACCCTTCGGGTCTGGGTCTGGCAACGACGCTCCTAAAATCTAGCGTACACCTCCGGCGAAGAACCATGTTGACAAGGATGGACCAATCGACTACAATCCCTGCTCACCAAACAAAAGTCCCGAAAGCTCTCAGAGCTTGTCTGAAAAGCCCATCCCTGGTGTTCGTAGTGCGCATGGATTCGCTTTGCTCACCACAAGCTTCAGTGCACTGTTTAGGCGCTGGATAGACGCCCACTACGAACCTTTTCAGACAAGCTCTCAGGAGGGGAGGTAGTGCTCATGCCTCAGTCCAGACGAGCCCGGCTAGCTCACAACCTGCCTGACGGCGCACCGGCGCCGATCCTGCAACTGACCCTGCTCCTCGACCGGCTGCAGCCGCCTGAGACGGCCGTGCTGATTAGTCTGGCCGTGGTCGTTGGCCTTGGGGCCGGGCTGGGCACGGTGGTTTTTGTTTGGCTGATCGGCTTCTTCAAGAGCCTGTTCTTCGGGGCGGGCGCGCAGGTCCTTAGCTCCCTCGGTAGCTATTATGTGATCTTGTTGCCCATCCTTGGCGGGCTGATTGTTGGCCCGATTGTCACTTACTGGGCCAGCGAGGCGAAAGGTCACGGCGTTCCCGAGGTGATGCAAGCTATCGCTTTGCGTGGCGGGCGCATCCGGCCGCGGGTGGTGGCGGTCAAGGCCCTGGCTTCGGCGCTGTGCATCGGTAGTGGTGGCTCAGTCGGGCGTGAGGGGCCCATCGTTCAGATCGGCTCGGCCCTGGGGTCGACCGTAGGCCAGGTCTTTCGGATGTCCGACGAGCGCATCCGGACCTTGGTCGCTTGTGGTGCAGCCGGTGGCATCGCCGCGACTTTCAATGCCCCTATCGCCGGGGTAATCTTCGCCCTGGAGGTCCTGGTAGGCGAGTTCACTGTACACTACTTCTCCAGTGTGGTGGTCTCGGCGGTCACCGCCAGCATCGTCAGCCGGGTGTTTCTGGGCGACCACCCGGCCTTCGGGGTGCCCGCGTACAGCATGGCCAGCCCGTGGGAGATCGGCATCTATCCGGTGCTCGGGATTCTGGCGGCCGGAGTGGCCTGGCTGTACGTGACCGTCCTGTACCGCCTGGAAGACCTCTTTGACGGGTGGCGCTTCCCCACGCCCTGGAAGCCAGCCATGGGCGGTATCTTGATGGGGCTGATCGGCTTTGCCTTCCCCCAGGTGTTCGGCACCGGCGCAGAGGTCGTGGAGCAGGCGCTGCGCAATGACCTGTCTCTGGGATTGCTGGCGGTGTTGGTCTTCGCCAAAATCCTGGCTACTTCCTTCACCCTGGGCTCAGGCAACTCCGGCGGCATCTTCATGCCGGCTCTGTTCATCGGGGCGATGCTGGGTGGGACTTTTGGGAATATCGTCCATAACCTGTTACCGGCCCAGACCGCGCCGCCAGGAGCCTATGCGTTGGTAGGCATGTCCTCCCTGTTTGCCGCGGCGGCCCATGCGCCTATCTCTTCGGTTCTCATCGTCTTCGAGATGTCAGGGGACTACCGCCTGATTCTCCCACTGATGCTGGCGACAGTCCACGCCACCCTGGTGTCCCAGTACTTACGCCGCGAGTCCATTTACACCCTCAAGCTGGTACGCCGTGGCATACACCTCGAACGCGGGCACGACATTGACGTCATGCAAGCCGTGACCGTCGCCGAGGTCATGACCACGCCGGTGGACACCGTGCCGGCCAGTCTGCCGCTGCGGGCTCTGGCCGAGGAATTCAGCCGCACGCGCCACCATGGCTTCCCTGTGCTTGATGCACAGGGTGAATTGTGCGGCGTTGTCACCCTGCAAGACCTGGATAGAGCCATCGACCAGGGTGGACTGGACCGGTTGACGGCCGGAGACATTGCCACCCGGTCTGTGGTGACCGTCTATCCGGACGAGACCATATGGGCAGCCCTGCGCAAGATGGCCCCGCGTGACCTGAGCCGGCTGCCCGTCGTAGACCGGGCTAATCCAAAGAAGCTGCTGGGTCTTCTGCGACGGAGTGACCTGGTAAAGGCCTACAACGTAGGCATCATGCGCCGGCTGGAGATGGAACACCGCACCGAGCGGCTTAGAGCGGGACGGGTCAGCGGGACCGAGTTTGTGGAGGTGAGCATCCCGGCGGCGTCCCCGGTTGCTGGCCGGGCGCTCAAGGACCTGGCCCTGCCCCCGGATTGCCTCATCGTTTCGGTGCAGCGGGACCAACGCCTGATCATCCCCGATGGCAACACTGTGGTGCAGGCTGGCGATCGGCTCACGGCTTTTGTCAACTCTGGACAGGCCGAAGCCCTGCGCATGTGTCTGGAGCAGGGAACCAGGCGCAATGCGGTATAGGGGTTTGAGGCGCAAGTTCGTAGTTCTTGACAAAAACTTTTTCCCCTGATATACTATTCACGAAAGTTATTTTTAGACACCTTCCGCCTGAGGATAATCGAACACAGGGAGGGGCAGCTTTGGCCGAACCGTCTATGGCACCGGATGCGAGTCTCCTGCTCACGACCCGCGCGCTGATGCCCGCACTGAACGAACAAGAGCAGAAAGTCGGACAATACCTCCTGGATCATCCCGGCGTGGTAGTCCACCTGGCCATCAGCGACCTGGCTCAGCGCTGCGCCGTCAGCGATGCGACTATTTTTCGCTTTTGCAAGAAGGTCGGAGCAGACGGTTACCAGGATCTAAAGATCCGCCTGGCCCAAGAGCTGGCGTCAGCTCGAATGGCGACGTACGTCCGGATCACCGAGAAGGATAGCCTGGTCGAGGCGGTCCAGAAAGTGATCGCCGCCGATGTGAAGGCATTGGAAGATACGCTGAGCGTCTTGGACCTGGCGGCATTGGAGCGGGCGGTCGATGCGCTGCTGGCAGCGCGCTGGGTGGACATCTACGGATCGGGCGGGGCCGCGGTATCAGCCTATCAATTGCAGTACAAGCTGTTCCATGCTGGCGTGCGGGGTATGGCGCACACTGATACCCAGATGCAGATTATTTCTGCCAGTTTGCTGTCCCCTGATGACGTCGCAGTGGGCATCTCTCACTCAGGCAGATCGAAAGAAACTCAATACGCCCTGGAAATCGCCAGGCAGGCGGGCGCCACCCTGATCGCCATCACCAACCACCCGGCCTCGCCCATCGCCGAGCTGGCCGACATCAGCCTGTGCACCGCGGCCCAGGAAGCCACCGGGCGTGGCTATCCCCTTGGCGCACGCATCGCCCAGGTGGGGCTGATTGACATCCTGTACGAATGCTTGAACCTCAAACGGCGTGATGAAACCCAACGCAGCCTGTCCAAGATCGCTCAGACGCTAAATCATCGCCACGCGTAGCATCCTTACGCTGATCCGCGGCGGAGCGGTAACGGCAAAGGAGGAGGATGTGCTGTTCGCAGCCTGGAAAAGAGGTGGGCACCATGGCGCTCAGCAGGACTCTAATGCTGGCGCCAGGGGACTTTTTGGCCTGAGCCTCTGGGCGGCGGTCGTCGTGCCCCGACTAGCCGCCATTGAACCGCCGGAATACAAGTAAAGGAGGTGAGAGAGGCAAGCTCATCGGTTTCAACTGTACAAATCCTTGGTTGACCTTAAAGAGGACTTTCAAAAGAAGGAGGGGACCATGAAGAAGTGGATGATCCTTACCCTGATGGCGACCCTGGTGATCCCGGCACTGCTGAGTGCCGCGTGCGCGCCCGCGGCAACGCCCCCGCCGGCCCCGACGGCGCCGCCGGTGGTTCAGACCAAGATCGTTGAACAGACCAGAGTCGTCGAGCAGACTAAGGTTGTCGAAAAAGTGGTGACCGCGACACCAC
>JBBITV010000040.1:12139-14782 GCA_037440585.1 Chloroflexota bacterium | reverse complement strand
ATTGTTGCGGATGTTTACGACCAGGTGGTCGAGAAGGTAGTGGAGCGGACCAGGCAGTTAACGGTTGGCGACGTCACCGACGGCAGCACCTTCATGGGGCCGGTGATTGACGAGAAGGCCTATCGCAAAATCCTGGAATACATTGCGATCGGGAAGGGCGAGGGCCGGCTGCTGACCGGCGGCGATGCGATGAAGCGCGAAGGCTATTTCATCGAACCGACCATCTTCGCCGACGTCCCGTGGGACGCGCGCATCGCTCAGGAAGAGATCTTCGGCCCGGTGCTGGCGATCATCAAGGCCCAAGACTTCGACGATGCGCTGCGCATTGCCAACAGCACCGAGTACGGCCTGACCGGCTCGCTCTACAGCCGCAACGACGCCCGCCTCGCGCGTGCCAAGAACGAATTCCACGTGGGCAACCTGTATCTTAATCGCAAATGCACCGGCGCGTTGGTGGGGGTGCATCCGTTCGGCGGGTTCAACATGAGCGGCACGGATTCGAAGGCGGGCGGGCCGGATTATCTGCTATTGTTTACGCAGGCTAAGGCCATCAGCCGGGTGATCGAGCCCAAATAGTAAATATTTCCGCTTCTATAATATGATGTCGGCTAGATCATGATGTGGAGTGAGCCATGCCATACTGACGAGGCAAAAATGCCCTACAACTTCGCGACCATGTCCTCGATCCGTTCTAACGCCTTCCGAATATTGGGGATCGAATTGGCATACGACAGGCGCAGATAACCCTGGCCGTACGCTCCAAAGGCCGTGCCGGACAGCACTGCCACCCCCGCCTCCTCCAACAGCAAGTCGGCCAGGCGTTCCGACGTCATTCCCGTGCCTTCGATGTTAGGGAACACGTAGAACGCCCCTTGCGGCCGGGCGCAGCGAAAGCCCGGGATGCGGTTCAACCCGTCCACGATAACTTCTCGCCGCTCTTTGAAAGCGGCCACCATCTGCCTGACTGAGTCCTGCGGCCCGGCTAGCGCCGCCACTCCCGCGATCTGGGTGAAGGCCGCCGTACACGAATTAGAGTTAACCATCAGCGTGGTCACGTGTTGGGCCAGTGCCTCGGGCATCACGCCGTAGCCGAGCCGCCAGCCGGTCATTGCATAGGTCTTGGAGAAACCGTTGAGGAGGATCGTCCGCTCCGGCATGCCGGGGAGGCTGGCGATACTGAAATGCTCGCCTTCGTAAAGGATCCGGTCGTAGATCTCATCGGACAGGACGACCAGATCGCGCTCGCGGGTTGCGTCGGCGATGACCTCCAGGTCGGCGCGGGTCAGGCTGCCGCCGGTGGGATTGGTCGGCGAGTTCAGGATGATCATCCGGGTCCGGCGGGTGAGCTTGCTGAGGAACTCGTCCGGGTCAAAGCGGAAACCGTTCGCCTCACGCAACGGCACCGGCACCGGTGTGGCGCCGACGAAGGAAATCATGGATTCATAGATTGGAAATCCGGGGTTGGGATAGAGAATTTCGTCACCGGGTTCGACCAGAGCCAGGATGGCGAAGAACATAATCGGCTTGGCACCTGGAGTCACCACGACCTGGGCTGGCGACACGTCGATGCCCCGTGTCTCGGCGATGTGCTGCGCGATGGCCGCCCGCAACTGGGGAATGCCGGCGGCCGGAGTATAGTGGGTGTGGCCGTCGCGCAGCGCCTGCACAGCGGCTTCGACGATGTGAGGGGGAGTGTCGAAATCAGGCTCGCCGATCTCGAGGTGGACGATCTCACGGCCCTGGTTTTCGAGAGCCTTTGCCCTGGCCAGCACCGTGAACGCGGATTCTGTTCCGAGACGGCTCATACATGTAGCGAATTTCATTCCCGTTAGCCCTCCTTGGCCTGGGATGTCTGGCCCCGGCGTCATTGCCGGGCGATGAAGTGACCGGTACTCATGAATTATACCTCAACCGGGCAGCCTATCAAAACCCGCAAAGGGGAGATGGCGGGAATTCTGACAAATCACTCAAAAGTCCATCTCTGTCGCATAACGCGCCGTCACCGACAACGTTTAAAGAAATGCGAGGGTACGCAAGGGGCTAGGGTCGATTCTAAAATACTGCGACATCGATCTGGGAGGCCTATGCACGTTATCCTCGTTGTGGACGACGACGAAGAAGTACTGGGAACTGTGGAGCGTACCCTACGCCGCCAGGGTCACCAGGTTCTGACTGCCTCAAGCGGCAACCAGGCCATGCAGAGGCTACAGCTCCAACACCCCGACCTGGTAATCCTGGATATCGGGCTCCCCGATGTAGACGGGGTGGCATTCTGCCGCCACCTGCGCGCGAACAAAAACTTGATGCTGGTGCCGATCCTGTTTCTGACGGGTCGGGGGCAGGTAGAAGACAAGCTGCGCGCGTTCGATGCTGGTGGTGACGACTACGTCGTCAAGCCCTTCAATGTCCGGGAGTTACAGGCACGGGTTCAGGCCCTCCTCCGCCGTACCCAACTCCCCTCCGGTAGCAAGCAGGAGCCCCTCAGGGCTGGTCCCCTTTTGCTTGACCCTTACACGTTTGAGGTCCAGGTAGGCGACACCAAGCGGGCTTTACTCACTCCCACCGAATTCGAGCTGCTCCACTACCTGATGAATCACGCTGGTCAAGTTCTATCAGCCGAGAAACTGCTCCAGGACGTCTGGA
>JBBITV010000040.1:10980-12099 GCA_037440585.1 Chloroflexota bacterium | reverse complement strand
GTATCCTGCGGGGACCGGCGATCCCGATCTTGTCCGGGCCCACGTCCGTAATTTGCGCGCCAAGATCGAACCTGTCCCTGAGAGACCCGTCTTGTTGCGCACCGTCTCTCGCCACGGATATACCGTCCCCTCGTAAACAGCAAGGGAGCAGGGGTGATTATTTCTCCCCTGCTCCCGTGCCCTTTTGCTCCCCATTCACACTCTCTTAACGACGAATTCACGCCTCATTCACACAAAGCTCCCCCGAACTATGTTATACTGCGGTTGACCCTAAAGATATTGGCTCAACCAGCAAGCGTTTCCCCCTGTTCCAGGGTCTTTCTTCGACCCGAGACCAGTTCTGAGCGCTTGTCTGAAAAGGTTCGTATACCCGCATGAGTTGTGATGCGTGCAAGCCACACACGAATCCTCGCATAGTCGATCTATGCAAGCCCCATGACACGCTGGACTCTCTCCTGAAAGTGGCATTGACTCAAATCCAGGAGGCGACAGGCATGGAGCTTGTCGCCATATTCCTGTTCCGTGAGGATACCTGTGGGGCGACGTTCGGGGAGGCTTGCTGGCCATCGGTTACCAGACCTGTGCAGATTTACGTGACGACCGGTCAAGGTGGGCCGCCAGTGACCTTCACCCCCGTCGTGACCTCGACCGGCAATGGCATATGGACCGACCGTGCGGACGATCCGGCGCCAAGGTTGATCGCTGAAGCTGAGTGGCCAGTGTCGCCGCTGCTGCAACCGCTGCAGGCTGCCGGTGCGTGTGCTGGCGTATGGATCCCCCTGTTCACCACAGGCGATCCAGTTGGCGTGGCGATTGCCACGACGCGCAATCTCGGGCTTGCTGAAAACGTTGACTTGCAGGTTCTACACACCCTTGGCTATCAACTTGGCATGGCTATCGACCGCGCCTGCTTGATGACACAAGCGCAGCGCCATCACGCTGAGTTGGCCGCCCTGCACCAGGTCGGCATGGCTCTCTCGACCCCGCTGAAACTGAGTGAGCCGTTGGAGATTATTGTCCAGGCGGCGCAGGACCTGGTGATGCCTGCGGAGACGTGTATCATCCTGAACGACCCCATACTGAAGACGGCAACCTTGGGCGCGAGTGCTTGTGCGTGCG
>JBBITV010000040.1:0-10915 GCA_037440585.1 Chloroflexota bacterium | reverse complement strand
CGGACGACCGGTGATTGTCGAGGACGTAGAAGTCCATTTCGAGTTCAAGCAGGAGATGGAATGGCCCGTTCGGGCCGTTGCGGCACTGCCTTTGAAGCGCGGTGATACGATTATCGGGGTACTGACCGTCGCCTTCTTGAATTCACACCGCTTCACCGCCGACGAGTTACAATTCCTCACCGTTCTGTGTGACCAGGCTGCCATCGCCGTGGAAAACGCACGGCTCTTTGATGACTTGCTGCAACACATTGTCGGCCTGGCGAGCCTCCAGCAGATCGCAGCTACCGTGGTCGGTGAGCTGGAGTTGCACCACGTCCTCACCCTGATCGCCCAGAAATCTGCGCAGTTGACCCACGCAGCCAGCAGCGTTGTGTCACTACTGAATCCGGATGGCCATACCCGCACCCTCGTGGCTACCCACGGAACCCGGGTCGAACACCTGGCGGGTACAACTTGCCCGGCGGGTGCCGGCCTTCAGGGGCGGGCCATGCAGCTTGGCGAAGGATTCGCGGTGGACGACCTGGCGAGCGACGAGCGTGCAGTGGGCGACATCGGCCGAGAACTGGGATGCCGCTCGGCCATTGTCGCGCCGCTGCAAATCAAGCATCATGCCATTGGCTCCGTGGTCGTCTACGACAAACACGACGGCGAACCCTTTGGCGAGCAAGATTTCCAGCTCCTGAGCACATTTGCCACCCAGGCAGCCCTGGTGATTGAGAATGCCCGGTTGTTCGCAGAATCGGAACGGCTCAAGCAGTTTAACGAGAATATCGTGCGCATGATGGAAGAGGGCATCCTCATTGAGGATGGCGAAGGGAAAATCACCTTTGTTAATCCGAAGACGGTGGCGATGCTGGGCATGCGGGAGGAAGATATTCTCGGGCGGCATTGGTCCGAGATTATTGCTCCGGCGTTTCACAAACAGGTCGAAGCCGAAAGTCAGCGCTGGCGCGAGGGCCTTAAGGGTCGCTACGAGGCTGCACTGATCACCAGACATGGCCACGATGTCCCGGTGATTGTGAGCGCAACGCCCCTATTCAACTCCACCCATTACACCGGCGCGCTCTCCGTCCTGACCGACATCACGGAGCGCAAGGAGGTCGAGGAGATGAAGACCAACTTCGTCAACACGGTCTCCCACGAGCTGCGGACGCCACTACACTCCATTCGGGGTTTCGTTGAATTGCTACTTCAGGATCAGGTGACGGACGCGGCGACCCAACGCGAGTTCCTGACCATCGTCCGCGAGCAGACACTACAACTCAACGGGATGGTCAACGATCTGCTGGACATCGCCCGGTTAGAATCGGGTCATATCTCGATGCGCCAGGAACCGCTGAACCTCTGGGAAGTGGTGTTCCGGACGGTACAAAGCCTGGAGCCCATCGCGAGCCAAAAATGTCTCAGCCTCAACACAGTGCTCCCGGAGCAGCCGCCTGAGATTCTGGGCGACGACGACGGGCTAATACGGGTGTTGACCAACCTGGTAGGGAACGCGATCAAGTTCACCAGGGAAGGGGGACAGATCACGATCAGGGGCCAGGTCCTACGGGTCCGCAATGGCGAGGTGAAGTATCTTTCACCCGATCCATTCCCGGTCGGACCGCCTGCCGATTTGCCTGAGGGCGAATGGGTAATCCTCAGCGTAACCGATACCGGCATCGGGATCCCGCCGGAGGCGATACCGAAACTTTTCGGGCGCTTCTACCAGGTCGACAACTCGGCCACGCGCAAAGTGGGCGGCTCGGGGCTTGGGCTGTACATCTCCAAGCAAATCGTGGAAGGGCATGCCGGCCGGATCTGGGTCCAGAGCGAGGTGGGCAAGGGCAGTACCTTCGCTTTCGCCCTCCCCATCAATTGCATGCCTGAGTCAGAGTCGCTGCCGGCAGGTGACGTGCCGGCCAGCTTGTACATGGATACCATGCATGTGCACGAACCGGCTTTGAAATTTGGGCTGAGTGGGAACGGTCACCTGGCAGGTGTTCAGGACTCAAGTTCCAGCCACTGCTGCCGAAAAGAAAGTAGAGAGGATACGCAACCCCTCGTGGGGGAGGTTGGACGATGAGTCGGCCAATGCTGCCCAGATTGACCCTCTACGTGTCTACACTGGAGATCGGACAGATCGGCGGCGTGTCTGCCGGCCATCTTTGGGTATTGGTCGCCCTGGTGCCGGTGGTGGCCAAAGCCCTTACGACTCCCCTTCCTCTCCTGGACTTCTGGTGGCATCTTAAGATCGGGGAGATTATCTATACGACGCGCGCTATCCCGCGCGTGGATTTGTTCACTTTTACAGCGGCTGGACAGACGTATATCTATCAAAATTGGCTGGCCGAGCTCATTTACTACGCGACTTATCTTCTCGGCGGTTTGCCCCTGATCGTGTTGTTCAATTCCGCATTGCTGGGACTGGCGCTCTTACTAATCCTCGACCTTTCAGTTAACGCATCAAAAAGCTTGCGACTGGCAGGGCTCAGTGGTGTTTTGGCAGGCACGCTGGCCCTGCGCTTCGTAGCAGTGCGTCCGACTACTTTTTCGATCGTGCTCTTCGCTGCCTTCCTGTGGGTAGTAGACCGCTACCGCCGCGAGCAGGCAGGTTGGTTGTGGATGCTCCCCCCGCTCATGGTCTTGTGGGTCAATCTGCACGGCGCCTTTATTCTGGGACCTGCGTTGCTGGCCCTGGTGATCATAGGCGAATCCGCCCAGCGAATTACTCAGCCTCAGCAGATCCAAATTTCCACTCGCGCCGGGTCTGTGACCCGTCACGGGGCCGGTCATGGACCGGCCTGGAGCACAGAATGTGGATCTACTGAGCCTGACCTGTCCGACCATTTGACTTGGCGGCAGATCGGGTGGTTGGCGGTCATCACGCTGCTGGTGATTCTGGCAACGGTGGTCAACCCGGAGGGTATCGGCGTCTACGATTACGTGCGCGCGGTTCAGGCAGATGCGTCCAGCCAGGAGTTGGTACAGGAATGGCAGGTCCCCAACATTCGGGACGCCGCCGACTGGCCCTTCTTTCTGGCACTCTGCGCCGGGCTACTGGTCTTTGCCTACGCATCACGTAAGCCCAGGGTAGCCGACCTGGTGCTCTACTGCGCCAGTGCCGCCTTCGCGATGGCTGCGATACGTAACGTCATCTGGTTTGCCCTGGTGTCGACGCCTATCCTGGCGCGCCACCTGGTCAGCATACAGAAGCCCGTTTTTTGGACCCGACTTTGGCAGCGGCCAAATGTGGCGCTCAAGTTTACAGAAGGACATGGGACACTCAACACCGTACTGGCCGGGCTGCTCCTGATGTTGCTCGTCCTGGCAACGCCCTGGGTCCGCCCGACTTTGCCCTTCTTGCCCCAGCCGCAGGGCCTGGAGGACGCGCGAACGCCAACTGGCGCGGTGAGGTTTATCGAAGAACAGGGAATCCAGGGGCGCATTTTCCACCCACAATACTACGGTGATTACCTGGACTGGCGACTGGGCATGCGGCGCCAGGTGTTCGTGGACGGCCGGGTGCACCTGTATGGCAAACAGATCGTTGATGACTATCTGATTGTACTCAACGGCTACGAACATGAACGTCTGCTTAAGCAGTACGGCATCCAACTGCTTCTGCTGGACCGCACTGACCATCGCGAGGCCAGGTTACGAGAAGCCATCGCCAGCTCGCTAGCGTGGCAGCTAGTTTACGAGGATTCAAATTCGCTTCTTTTTCAATTGAAGGGTGCAACACCCGCAGGCCGGCAGCCGGATGTTGCCAGGGGGTGACAGCGTGACGCAGAAAGTCCTGATCATCGACGACGACCTCGCCGGGCAGCGGTTGATGGAGTACACGCTGCGCCGGGAAGGCTATGAGATTGTCCTGGCCCACGACGGTCCGCAAGGGGTCGAAAAGGCCATGACTGAGCAGCCCGACGTCGTAATTCTGGATGTTATGATGCCCGGCATGGATGGCTACGAGGTCTGCCGGCAGCTTCGCGCGACGCCCAGTACGGCTGATTTGCCGGTGCTGATGCTGACTGCTAAAACGCAACTGACGGATAAGGTATCCGGCTTCCGGGCCGGCGCCGATGATTATGTGGCCAAACCGGCCGAGCCGGCAGAGGTGCTGGCACGCATCAAGGCTCTACTGGCGCGCGTGCGACGAACACTCCCCCAGGCCGGGCGGTCCATCGCCATTCTGGGCGCCAAGGGCGGCGTCGGTACGACCACGATCGCTGTCAACCTTGCCGTTGCCGTCGCCCAGCGCGAGCAGCAGGTGATCCTGGTCGATATGCGGCCCCACATGGGCACCGTCGCCTACCAGCTCGGGCTCACCCGGCGGACAACGCTGGCGGACCTGCTCTTGCTCGACGAGGTCAGCATCGATCAAAAGGCGCTAAGTAGTGCGCTTGTGCTACACCAAGCCGGATTCCGGGTGTTGATGAGCGCACCGGAACCAGGCCGTCACCAGGTGATCTCGCCCAGCCAGGTCCAGGTCATCGTCGAAGGTTTGCGCTCCTTGGCCAGCCTGTTGATCTTTGACCTGCCAGCGGGCTTCTCGGAGGCCAACGCAGCGGTCTTGCGTGCGTGTGATCTCATTGCCATCATCACAGAACCGGAGCCACTATCTCTGGCCTGCGCCCGTGATGTGGTCAGGTTGCTGGAAAAACAAAACATATCTAACGACATTGTCGGCATCTTAATCTGTAACCGCTCGCGTTCTACCAACTCTGTCGCACCGGTAGAAGTGGCATCATTCCTAGACCGGCGACTGCTGGGGAGTATCCCACCAGCTCCCGAGGCCTGTTTCGAGGCCAACCGGCAGGGCCTGCCGCTCATACTCACCCCCTCCGCCGAGGTGGTGAATATGGCCTTCCGCGACCTGGCCGAGCGGATCATGGCTCATCGTGTTCCGATGCAGGGTTTTGGGCTGTATATGCCTGCTCGAGCGACAGGCTAAACGAAGTGTGGAGGTTTGAACAGTGCATCGCCAAGGAAATTCGATTGTAGTGGAGCCGCAAGACACGCTCCTCACTGCCAGAGAAGCTTGCCAATACCTGCGCGTGAGTTTGTTTACCTTGCGCAGGATTGAAAAGCAACAACTCATTACACCATTCCGAACGCCGGGTGGACATCGACGATACAGTGTCGGAATGCTCAAGAATTATCTGGAACATAGTCGCAGCCAGAATGGTTATTAACAAGGCATATACAAGTCTTGTTTTAACAATCTAGTGGATTCCGGAGAGCGAGCTGCACCAGGAAGATGGAAATTCCTAGAAAAGCAGCGCCCCATGGAAAGGGCCATGGGGAGCTGTGGCACCAGGCGAGAGGGCACCCGGTGTGGAAGGATTATACCATATCTGGTCGCCTGGTGCAAGCCACGCACGCCGCAATCTGGCACGGCTCCATCGTGGGCAGGCCGCCTCCGAACAATAGGAAGGGGGTGAAACCATGTTGCCGTATCTGCTGACCTACCTGCGTTCGATCAGCCAGGATGAGGAAGGGCAGGACCTGCTGGAGTACGCCCTGTTGTCAGTCCTCCTCTCCATCGTCGCCATGGCCGCCATCACTGCCGCGGGCACCCAGGTGAGCTCTATCTTCACGAACCTCAGCGAGGCGCTCGGCGGGTAGTAGCCGCCGTCGCAGTGGCCGAGCGTGTCATGGTTGGCACAGCATGAGCTTGACCGGAACAGAGCCCCGGTGCCCCACGGGGCTCTGTCCTCCCTTGACCTTATGCGATCGCAAAGAGTGAGATGGCGCGATGCGACAGCTCAGGCGACCAGGTAACCACCTGGGCGAAGTTGGACAGAACCTGATTGAAACGGCACTCCTGCTGCCGCTTCTGTTGTTGCTACTGGCAGGCACTCTGGATCTAGGGCGTGGGTACAATGCTTACATTGTACTGACGAACGCTGCCCGTGAGGGAGCACGCTACGGCACGCTATATCCGGCCGATCTTGCCGGCATCCGGTCCTGGGCAAAGATAGAGGCCCAGTCTGGGGGAATTACCCTGTCGGACGGCGATATTATCGTGACGACGACGGGCGTCTCCGGCACGCCCATACAGGTGGACATTGACTATGATCTGCCGGTCATTATGACGAACATTTTAGGCAGTCCGACTATCCACCTGTTAGCTTCGATACAGATGCCGATACTGTAAGAGCTTGTCTTTAAAGGCACGTAGTGGGCGCTTTAGCGCCTTAATAGCGCACTGAAGCACGTAGTGAGCGTAGCGAATCTATGCGCACTACGAACACTAGATATGGACTTTTCAGACAAGCTTTTAGGGTGAGGGCTCGATGGCTATGGCGAAAGGCAAGAGGGCGACGCAACATGGACAGAACCTGGTCGAGGCTGCCATCACGCTGCCATTGGTGTTTCTGGTGCTGATGGGGATTTTCGACCTGAGCCGGGCCGTGTACTATCAGAGTGTCATCGCCAACGCAGCCCGCGAAGGTGCGCGCGCCGGCACGATGAATGATGGCAACACACCTCTTGTCCAGGCCACTGCCCAGGCTCTTATGGTCGGCCTGAACCCCACGCCGGTACCGACCGTAGTTTGGTCAACTGGCGTCTCGGTGACCGTCACCATCCCTTACAGGATGCAAATCGTGACCCCGATGATCTCCGCAGCAATAGGAGGTAGGAATTATCTGGATCTTACCGGTAAAAGCACGATGCGATTGGAGGAGTGACCATGGCTCACGTGAATCGGGATCGTTCCGAGCAGGGCAATACGCTGGTTGTCGTCGCCATAAGCCTGGTGGCGTTAATCGCTTTCGTGTTTCTCGTACTGGATGGGGGGAATCTCTACGCGCAACGCCGGCGGATGCAGAACGCCGCCGACGCCGGTACTTTGGCTGGAACGCGTGCCCTGGCCATGGGCGAATCAGACAGTGCGATCTATGCCGAAGTTGAAGAATACACTGTCACCCGCAACGGGGCGACCAGCTTTACCGCTCAGTACCAGAATGCTAACGGTGTGTCAATTGGAGCCGTGGGGGCCGGATCCATCCCGAGCGGAGCGGTCGCCGTCCTCGTCAACGCCACGAATGGGTATAGCTCGACGGGTGGGGTGGCTCTGGGTATCGACAGCTATAACGTATCGGCCTCTGCCGCGACTATCTACGGTTCTGTTCGCACAACAGGAAATCTGTGGCCCATAGCGGTCAAATGGAATGACTTCCAGTATGATCAGATCTACCAATTATGGGGGGATGTGACCGGTCCTGGCGGCTTTGGCTGGCTGGACTGGACCGGCCCGCCCGTCGGCACACCGGAATTGGCAAACAACATTCTCTATCCGTCCAATAGTGGCGAGTGGGATGTCGACGACCTGGTGCCGTCCGGCCCAGGAGTAAGAGCGGCCAGCTCGGTCGACTCGGCTCTCAATTACTGGGAAGCCAAACCAGAGGACCAGCGCCACGTCACCATTATTGTCTATGATTACACCCAAGGAGGCGGGGCAAACCTCCGATATCATATTATAGCCTTTGCCGAATTCATTCCCACGGGCCACAACTTCGGTGGATCAGATAAGTGGATCAGGGGTAAATTCGTCAAGTGGGTATCCAACACCAAAACCATCGACCCTGGTGACGGATGTCCATACGGGCTTTGTGGTCTCAAGTTTACCAGGTAAGAGCCGAAAATGAAATCAAGGCTTTAGCCGGAGGCTGACCAGCTAAGCCTTGACTCCAGCGTGCTGTGAGGGGTTGCATGCAAAGACGTAAGGGATGTTTGTGGTTGCTCCTGGGCCTGTTCCTGGCCCTGGCTGCGGGCGGCGTGGCCTTCTCCGCCATGCTGCAAGTGACGAAGGCGAGTAGCACGCGCGCCCAGGTAGAGCGACCTACGGTTGATGCCGTCGTGACCATTGATGCAGTTCCGGCCGGCAAGCTACTCGGACCGGGCGATGTGAAACTGCGCCCGGTGCCTGCTGACCTGATCCCGACAGATGCGCTGCGCAAGGTCGAAGAGGTCACGGGCAAGATCGCGGCCAATCCCCTGGCGGCCAACGAAATCGTGCAAGCCTCGCGCCTGACGGACCCGGGAAAGCGTGGCCGCGACATCAGTTTTGAACTGCAAAATGGCCAGGTTTTAATGGCTTTTCCGGCTGAAGATCTGATGGGTTCCTCCGGCTTGTTGCGCGTCGGCGACCGGGTGGATGTCCTATTCTCGGTCATCGTCAAGCCCAAGGATGAGAAGGGACAGAACAAGGAGGGCCAACTCGTCAGCTTCGACAGTCTTCAGAACGTGACCGTCGCCGGAGTCGTGACTGTGGATACCGCCCGCGGCAACGCCAAGGCCGGCGATCAGCCAGGCACGCAGAAGATCAGAAGTATCTTGCTGGCTCTCAGCCCCCAGGATGCCCTGATTGTAAAGAACCTCAAAGACACCGGCAGCATTGTTGACCTTGTGCTGCGCGCTCCTGCCGATAAACAGCGCTTTGAGACACAGCCGGTCAACGGCGATTTCCTGGTTGACCGCTATCGCCTGCCGGTGCCTGGGACGCGCTAGAAAAAGTATGCAAGATTTAACCCTTGGGCTGGTTTCTATATTGATCACTGTACGTCAATCCGTACCAGAGGCCACCCTATGATTCGCGTACTAGCCATTACCGATACCGACCGGGCCTATTACTGGGTTCAGGAAGCCCTGGCCAACGAGAACGAGATGGAGCTGATCGGGCGAGCCAGCAACCCCGCCGAGGCGGTGGAGGCACTTGCGTCCGGCAAACCCGACGCCGTCGTGGTCGACGCCGCCATCGGCGAGATGGACATGGTAGCCGTTACTCAGGATCTGGTGGTGCGGGGGTTCGGAGCGCCGATCGTGGCGCTGACCATCGAGGGCGATATGGAGCGGGCACGCCAGCTCATCCTTGCCGGTGCTCGCAGTTTTGTCACCATTCCGCTGCGGGACGGCGAGCTGGCACGGACCCTGCACCAGGTTGTCGAACTGGAAAACATCCGGCGTATTCAGAGTTCTGCTAATGGGAGTACTCCGGTCTCACGCAAACGGGATGCGACTCTCCTGGCCGTGTATAGCCCGAAGGGGGGCGTGGGCTGCACCATGATATCTACTAACCTGGCCGTGGCTCTACAACTGATTACGGGCCAGACCGTGGCCCTGGTAGACGCCGCCCGCCAGCTTGGACACGTAGGCCTGGTGATGAATCTGCGGGCACCGCATACGTTGCCCGATCTGCTGCCCCACCTCGCAGAGCTGGAGCCGGACCTGATGCAGAGGATCCTGGCGGAGCACGTCTCGGGTGTCAACGTCCTCCTCGCGTCGCCCCAACCCGACAAAGATCGGCGGGTTTCGCCCGATGCTATCCGCACGATCTTAGGTGTATTGGCCGAGATGTTTGATCTGATCGTCGTTGACGTTCCCAAGGCGTTGGATGACTATAGCCTGGCTGTGCTGGAAATGGCCACTCGCGTCCTGCTGGTCGTCATCCCCGAGGTGCCGGCCATTCGTGATGCGAAGATATTCCTGGAGACATATGAAAGAACAGGTTATTCCGAGAAGATTGACCTCGTCCTCAACCGCTCATCCGGCGAGCACGGGGTCAAGCTATCCGAGATTGAGACAGCACTAAAACACAAGAGCATTACACAAATTCCGGACGATCCATCGTTGGTGCCCTTTTCAATGAATCGTGGTGTTCCTTTGGTTCAGAGTCACCAGCGGAGCCCGGTGGGCAAGAGCATTCTGCTCCTGGCCCAGCGAGTCACCGCCGGGCAGGTGGAAGCAGTCCCCGTACCCGCACCCGAACCGGTTCAGGTGAACCGGCGGGCGGCCCCTCCCCCTCTACGGGGGCTGTATCACGTCAAATAGATGCCCTTGTTAATCTGTGTACCATTGAGAGAGGCCTGTCATGTATTCGCGCAGAGTGAGTTTGTTTATTGTAGTGATGTGTTGGTTATTCTTCCTCAAGGATGGGACATTAACTGTCTGGCAGACCTGGGCCGGGCCACTTATCACCGACCCAACGGCCATTGACCAGGCTGGCCTGGTCCCCTCTTCGAACCAGCAGACCAGCACCGAGACGCCCGAGCCGCGCAAAACCCGCCTGCCCACGCCGACTAGCGGACCCTCAAGTCCGCCTGTTCCTACGAACGATCGTCCCGGGGTCACCCGTCCTACGTCTGCTCCAACGCCGGGAGTTGAGACAACGGCCCAGGCGCCACTGGCTCCGCCGGCTGCTCCAGCCGCCAGCGCAACGGCACCCGCCGTTAACACCGGGCAGCCAACCTCGTCAGCCCCTGGCGTGCGCCAGGAACCCAGCGCCACACCGACCCCGGTGGCTACCGGCACACGCACTGCCCACGGGACAGCGACACCTACGGTCTCCAGGACTGCGACGATCACCAGGACGGTGATGGCGACCAGGACCCCCACTGCAATACCCACCGCAACGCCTAGCCGTCTGTCTATGCTCATTTTCGTACAGGCCTGGCAAGATGCGTGGGGCGGGGGGGTGGACCCGCGCTGTCCGGGCTGTAACGGCTTCTGGGAAGACGGCGATGCCTTCGCCGAAAGCTACATAAGGCTACCCGACCTGGACATCGCCGTGCGTGATGCCAGAACCGGGGAGATCTTGGACCAAAAACGTACCCGGCGGCCTGGCCAGATCAAACCGGCGTTCACCCACTTTCTCGTGCCGCTGCGTGACGCCTACATCGTCGAAGTGCTTGGGGTACCCGATGGTTGGGCACCGTGTCCGAACTCACCACTGAAGCGTTATCTACTGAGAAATCAGTTCCAGATGAGTATCGCCCATGTCAAGTTCACCTTCTGGCGAGGTTGTCCACGGGACCTGACCCCCACGCCCACGGCCACAGGCACGCCGATGCCAACGGCCACGTCGACCGCGAGGCCCACCAGGACACCAGTGCCGACGGCCATACCGACCAACACGCCAACGCCGACGGCG
>JBBITV010000039.1:0-14965 GCA_037440585.1 Chloroflexota bacterium | reverse complement strand
GGACGACCAGTCCATGATGGAAGGGTTCGAGTGGAACCGGCTGCGGGGCATCTTCCTCGGCAGCGACCCGTGCGCGGGCGGATGCGCGGCAGCCGCGAGTCAAGCACCGGCCGCTGGCGACGAGCGCTTCTTCCTGTCCGGCAGGGTAGATCGGCAAGGGAACTGGACCACCGATCTCTCCATGGTCATCACTGCGACTATCCCGTTGCCGCCGACGCCGGCCTCGGGCGAGTACGCAGTGGTGGTGCTGGACACCAGCAACCGTGAGCTGGTCCGCAGCCCCTTCGACGTGAGCTTCGAGACGACGCACGGCGACTCGGCCGAGGAAATACCCTTCAACTTCACCGTGCCTTATCCCGCCGGCGCCGGCCCCGTGCGGGTCGTCCGCGGCGCGACCGTGCTGGCCGAGCTGCAGCCGCCGGCCCACGGGCCGCAGGTGGCTTTCCACTCGGTGAACGCGGGCACAGACGAGGTTAATTCGACCTGGGACGCCAGCCACCCCGACGGCGCTACACTGACCTACACCCTGTACTTCTCGCCCGACGACGGCGTCACGCGGCTGCCCATCGCAACAGCGTTGACCTCTACAACCTACATCTGGCCCACGGCGTTGGCCCAGGGCACGACGCAGGCCAGGCTGATCGTGGCCGCGAGCGATGGCTTCCACACCGCGGAGGCGACTTCGCCGCGCTTCAGCATCCCGCGCAAGCTGCCCTCAGCGTGGATCTCCGAGCCGGCGACGGGCCGTCAGGGGCCAACCGGCGGCGGGACCAAGCAGATCCCGCACCCGATCACGCCGACGGTCACGACGCTCGTGGCGAGCCGGCCAATCGAGCTGCGCGGCAGCGGCTTTGACGTGAATGATGGCGTGTTGGACGGGACGGGCCTGCGGTGGGCCTCGGATCGCCAGGGGCCGCTGGGCATCGGCCAGCAGTTGACGGCGACCCTGGAAGCCGGCACGCATACGCTGATCCTTCAGGCAGTCTCTTCCGCAGGCCTGATCGGCAGCGATCAGGTGACCGTGACGGTGCTGGCCGACACCGACGACGATGGCATGCCGGATCCTTACGAGACCGGTCACACCTGTCTGAAAGCGAACGACGCAAGCGACGCACAGGGGGATCAGGACAACGACGGCCTGCTCGCCTTGCAGGAGTTCCAGCTCGGCACGGATCCGTGCGTGGCCGACACGGATGGCGATGGCTACTCGGACGGCGCGGAGGTCATGGCCGGCAGCAACCCGCTGGACCGCAACAGCGTGCCGTTGTCGCCGTTGGCGCAAACGCCGTCACCGCTGCTCTTCGCCGGGTGCGGCCTTTTGCCGCCGCCTGCTCCGCAAACCCTTGTGTTGCAGGGCCTGAGCGCGTCGTATTCGGCGGTGACTGACGCCCCCTGGCTGCAGGCCTCACCGAACCCGGATGGCAGCCTGCATGTGGCTGCGTCCTGCCAGGGCGTGCCCGGCGATGCCGCGGGGACGATCCTGCTGACAGCCCCTGGCCACCAACCGTTGCGCATCCCGGTGCAGTTCAGTTTCGGCAAGGAGCGCCTCTACCTGCCCATCGTCTTACGCAACGCCCGCTAGCGCAGATGGTGTCGCTGCTGCTGTGGGCCAACGGCGGTGGTGGGACGCACGGGTTCGACGAGTATCGCGCCTGGCTGGAGCAGGCCGGCTTTGCCCAGGTCAGGCAGTTGAGCGAGCGCTGGCTGGCGGCGGTCAACTCAACGTGAGAGAGGTCACCGGTGTTGTCTGGACTAAGGAGAGAATACCATGTCCCCAAAGATTTTGCAAATCAATTTCAAGTTCAGTGTCTCGCGGACCGAGTACGAGCAAGTCTGCGCGCAAGGCGCCCAGCCCATCGCGGACACGCCGGGCCTGCGTTGGAAGGTCTGGCTCATGAATGAAGCAGAACGCGAGGCGGGGGGAATCTATCTGTTCGACGACGCCGCCTCGGTGCAAGCCTTTCTGGCAGGACCCATCGTGGCGGCAGTGAAAAGCCACCCCGCCCTGAGTCAATGGGAATGGATTCGATGTCTTTGCCATCCACCGCCAAGACGACGTCGCCTTTTTGGAGACCTGCCTTAGCCATCGCACTTCCTGACCGAGGGGTGACCATCACTATGCCCTCGGGAGTGTAGATCGGTCCGGCATCGCTCCAAGCCAACCCCAGTAGCCTCCGGTTCGCAATCGCACAGAGGCAGATGCCGAGACCGCACGACGGGCAGGTGCACTGACACTCTTGTCCCGCCTGCTCCAACTCTCCCACCACGACGTAATGCAGCATCCGGACAATCTTTTGCACGACAGCGGCATAGGAGCGCATATGTGGCAGCACCAGGTCACCCGTGTTGTCTGGACCGCGAACTGAGGAATCGGCAGCGCGGAAGGAGAGTTCCAAGAGAATGGTTCATCTCTTCCTCCTCAGAATTGAATCCACGCCATCGCCCTTTCACTGCCGGTCACGTTGCATCCGCTGCACTGCGAATTTCAACTCGGTTTGGAAGGCACGGTGGCGAGGGAAGCGATGCGGTTGCCTGTGCGTCGCCTCAACTCCGCGAGTACCTCTTTTACCCCGCGTGGCGGCTCAGGTGATTGGGCCAGGTACTCTGTGTCGATCATGAAGCCAACCTGCCAGGCGTGTGTTGCCCAGTTCGAGCGCGAGGTCCAGCGTGCGCCGGGTATGATCCAGCGCCGTACCGTGCGCACCCTTGGCCCAGTAGAGGCTGCCCAAGGTGTAATGCAACTCGGCGCGGACTGCGGCCGTCTCGTCGGCCTGGCCCAGTTCTTCCAACAGTCGTTCACGCAGCGCAATACCCTCTTCGATCTCCTGCGGCGGTTCGTGGACATAGGCCGGGCCAGGCAACTCCCACCAGGCCAATTTCCGGATCACCTCGGCCTGTTCTTCGGGCGGCGGTAGATCACGAAGTTCAGGACCGGCTGGCCCAGGCTGCGGCCGCGTTCCAGGTCGCCCACTATGAGCCTGACCCCTTCCTTCACGGGCACCGACAGACCGCCGAGTAACGAAGTCTCGGTGAAGGATATGCTCCCTCCGCGAGAATTCTGATAAAAAAAAGGGGGTTTGTCTATAGTACTTTTGTCTCTGCTCTGATGACCTTCTTAATCGTGGATCGTAAGTCCGCATCGTCAAAAGTATCCGCCAAGAACTCTAGCCGTTCGAGGAATCCGTCGTCTTCCAAGACAATGATGTTACGCGCTTGTACTTCTCGCACGAAGCGATTATACGACACGCCAGCCATCGCCGCCGCGCCGCGTAGATCGAGCTTGCGCTGCAGGTAGGCCTGGATGCCTAGTTCTATCTTCTTGGCGCGCATCCCTTCGCGGATCCACTGTTTCATCAGCGCGGCTTCTGTGACGGCCGTCTGCTCACTGAGTTGAGCCAGTTCTTCAGATTCTTCGGGCGATAACCGGACGGATTTGGTTATGGTTGTAGTACTCATGCCAATTCACCTCGCTTTGCAGCAATTTCATCTACGATCTGCTCCGCCTGCGCGATCAAGGTTGGGTTGGTGGTCGACGCCAGTCGGCGTAGATAGCCCCGAACAGCGGCATAGGTGATCTTACCTTGAGAATAGAGGAGTACGCAGAAGTCGGGCACGGCGACACATTTAACGTCCAAAGATTGGGCAAACTGTAACGGTCGAGTGTCGTTAATCAACAGGACCCAGGACCGCTCACGAGCCAGAGCGATAGCATATGCTTCTCCTACCCCAAACAGTTCCAAAGGTTCCTCAGGTTCGGCTTGATGTAGCCGGCCGTCTTCTTTCAAGACCGTGAAGAGCATGGCTTGAGGGTAAACCAGTGGCGTTTCGTCAGGATCGGTTGTAATGATCTCTCGCTCTACGGCCCGGCAATAGTGGACTTGGAAGAAGGAGAACAGATAAGGGACCACACCTATCTGGGCCGCAATATTCCAGAATGAGGTGTCAAGAGAAGCATTCTGCAACGCCATGAACACATTATATTCGCTTCGGTAATAATGTCAATGTCCAACCTGTGCCTGAAATTTACGGTGCAATCTAGCCGGGATGTGCGGCTTGCTCATCCTGGTAGCTGCCGGCCAGCCGTGCGCCACGCCCCACGCCCGATGTGCGCTGGCCTGATACAGCACGTGACCGTAGCGCGTGGCCGGTTCCTCAGCTGGCGCGCGAAGCGGAGAGCGGCTTCGCGGAAGCCGGCCCGGGCGATGAACCAGAGGGCATCAGGGGATCGGGGAAGGGTGGGGTGTACGGCCTGGACCCTGGCCAGAAAGTGCTCCAGGTCGGCTCGACGGGCCGGCTGGTTCTGCCATTTGATCTCAACAACCCATACCGCATCGCCCACGGCCACCGCATCCAACTCGGTCTGGCCGTCGGCGGTCTCATGGGGAGCCACGTGCTGAAATGTGGGTAGCTGAAGGGAGCCGGATTGGCCGAAAAGTTCGCCGGGAACCTCCTGACCATCGAAAGCAGCCAGGAGTTCCCGCACTTGACTCTCTCGGGCCAGCCCAAGTTCACTGGAGATGCGCTGGTAGCGCTGACTGACCTCCGCCACCAGTTGATCCAGAACCTGTTGGCGGGGCACGGCGGGAAGCTCCAGGCCCTGGTAGTAGTAGGCGGCCCAGAGCTTCATGACCTCCATGGTTTTACTTCGTCATTGTTTTCGATACCCAATTGGTTAGTATACCATAAACAGCCCCCCTAACCCCCAATCTTGGGGGGAACGACGTATCCATTCTGGCAAGACGGGTGTGAAGCGAGAAATGATCGGTTTCCCAAGCCAAGACCCCTATAGGAGGATAAACGTAGCGCTAAGGGAGTATACGAAAGGGTTTCTTCCCGTACAGACGGTACGCCGAAAACCCGCGATGATCAAGCGTAAAGACCTGGTCGGTCTGAAGTTCCTCGCCCAATGCGACGAGCGTGGCATCCGCAAAGTCCATCGGCACATCGCGGTACTTTTCCATCAGCGCCGCGACTCGCTCCAGGCTCTTGCGGGACGAGGGAATGAGCAGGAATGCGCCGCGCAAAAAGAACTCAAGACAAACCTGCTGTGCTTGCCAGGACGGACCGACCAGATACAACGTCTCGGTCAAAACCGCTTCGGTGCTGACAATCGGTCCCGACCAGTCTTCCAGAACCGCTACGCAATCGGCGTGTCGCTCCTCACTCCGATCCACCAGGGCGACAAAAGCGCCGGTGTCGAGCAGCAGGTCAGCGCTCATCGCGCAAGCGCCTCACCAGATACTCGCGGTGGCGCTGGCCCAGGTCGGGCAGACCGCTTTCGACCCGACCCAGCAGATCGCGCACGTGCTCGATGGGGCGTGTCTCCACCTGGGCATCCAAGAATTGTTCCAGAGCCAGGCGCACCACTTCCGAGCGTTTGCGCTGCTGGCGCCTAGCGGCCACATCAAGCCGCTCGGCCAGATCTGCAGATAGACGTAAGGTCAATTGGTATTCCATCAGCCCACCTCCTTTGCATTGCATTGTAGTGCAAAGAATTACAATTGTCAAGTTTATCTGGAGGCCGGCTTGTTAGAACTCGAAGCTGTTATTGACTGACTAAGCATGTGGAGGTAAAATAGAGTCACCCCCGAGGTTTCTTTCCGAGAGTGGAATGGAACTTCTCCCCCTGAATTTACGGCCGAGTCCTTCAATATTCCATTACACAAACGGAGGTGTGAGACAATGGTGACTCTAAAGACTCGAGTTCTCCTCATCAGCCTGGTATTGCTGCTGCTGGTTGGCCTGGTTGCCCTGGTGCCAGCGACCGCCAGCCCGCCGGCGGCAGGTCCCACGCCGATCGCGCCACCCATCGAAGTGGTCGTGGAAGCGGGGCCGCGCGCGGTCGGTTACGTTGATAGCCGTGACACGCTGCTCAATTACCTGGGTAGACCCATCTACGCGGGCATCGATTCGCGGCCCCAGACGCCTCGCGTCTTTCACGGGATCCTCCAATTCGATCTACCCCAGTTGCCCGAGCAAGCCGAAATCATCAGCGCCCAGGTAGAACTGAAAGGCCTTACTGCGAGGTACCTGGACGCCCAGGCATCGGGCACCTGGACCCTCAAGTTGCTCGACAGCGCCGTCGACGCCAACTGGGCCGGGTTGGGCTACTGGCACATCCACCATGCCGCCGCGGAACCGGTCGGCGCGGCGCACCCCCAGCCTGCCATTGGCCCGGGCGTGACGAACGAGTTCCATTTCAGCTCGACCCAGTTCGATAAGCTACTCGATCGCATGGCCACCACCAGAAAGATCTCCTTCCGACTGGACGGCGATGCCTACTTCCCGCGCGTGCGCGCCATCTTCGCCTGGGACCCCAAGGCGCCGCCCATCCTGCGCATCAAGTACGTGATGTCGCTCACCATCACCATCCTGGACACCAACGACTTCCACGGTGCGTTGGATACATCACGCACAATTAGCGGCCGCAGAGCCGGCACCGCTGCCTATCTGGCCGGTTACTTCAACATCGTGCGCCAGGAAAACCCGGGAGGTGTACTACTGGTCGACGCTGGCGACACGATGCAAGGCACCCTGATCTCCAACTACTTCAAGGGCGCTTCGACCATCGATGTCTTCAACACCATCGGCTACGACGTCGGCACAGTCGGCAATCACGAGTTTGACTGGGGGGTCGACATCCTCAAAGAGCGCCTCCAACAGGCAAACTACCCCATCGTCGTGTCCAACATCTACCTGAAGAGCAATGGCCAGCGGCCCGACTGGGCGACACCGTATGTTATCGAGACCGTGAAGGGCGTCAAAATCGGCGTCCTGGGCCTTGGTTACCCGGACACGCCGACGGTGGTGACGCCGGCCTTCGTCGCCCACCTCAACTTCACTAGTGGCGTCAGCGAAACCCTGGAGTTGGTACCCCAGATGCGCGCCGAGGGTGCAACTATCACCGTCGTTGATTTTCACCAGGGTGGCTTCGCACCCGATTATGGCGATATCGCGAAGTTTGCGAAAGCCCTTCCCCCAGGCTTCGTCAACCTGATCATATCTGGCCACACCCACTCGCTGATCGCGACCACCATCAACGGCATGCCGGTCGTCCAGGCGTTCTCCAGTGGCACTGCCTTCGGCCGGACCGATTTCACCGTCAGCGGCAAGGACGGGCGAGTGCTGAGCTACACCGGGCCAGAGGTCACCACTACTTATCAGACTGAGGCCGATGGCAGTCCAGCGAAGTACCACGGCGTCCAGGTCGTGCCGGATCCGGCGGTGGCGGCAGTGGTCAAGACGTACGCCGACCAGGTGCAGGTATTCAGGAACACTGTGGTTGGCCAGACGGATGTGGCGCTGACCCGCAACTACCGTTGCGAATCGAACATCGGCGATGTCATCGCGGACGCATTCCGTGCTTACACCGGCACCACCGGGATCAACTTCGCCTTTACCAACAGCGGAGGCATACGCCAGGACATCCCGGCCGGTTCGATCACCTATGGCCAGGCGTTCGACACCATGCCCTTCGGCAACACCCTCTACACCATCGATCTCACGGGCGCCCAGGTCAAGGAGGCGTTGGAGCAAGGCGTGACTGGCAAGCACGGCGTGGTCCAGGTCTCCGGCCTGCGCTTCACTTTCAACTACGACCTGCCCATGTACAGCCGCGTCGTTGGGGACGTCATCGACACGAGCACCGGCCAGCCCATCGACCCGGCGGCCACCTATCGGGTGGTGGTCAACAGCTTCATGGCCAGCGGCGGTGACGAGTACACCGTGCTCCCGCAAGGCAAGAACGTCACTAACACCTACGTCATCGACCTGGATCAATTCCTGATTTGGCTGAAGACCCACTCGCCGATCACTCAGCAGGTGGAGGGCCGGATGACCTGTCTCGGCACCCCGCCACCTTAGCGCCTTCCGAGAAATCACCACGTTGGAACAAACCCGAACGGCCCAGCGTCTTCCAGCCGGAGGTGAACGAGAATGAGTGCAAAATTGAGTTTACTGCTGTCGGTCCTTTTGCTTGCCGCCGTTGGGGTCGTGGTCTATTTCAGCTACCGGTCGTCAGCAGCGGCAGCTTTACCGGGCAATCTGGCCGGTGTGCAGGCCCAGTCGGTGGTCCAGGGCCAGGCAGCCAGTCCATCTGGCATCACCGTCATCGCCGAGGGCCAGGCGCGCGCCCAGCCCGACCAGGCCACAGTCAATGTCGGCGTCCAAACGGAAGGCGCCACGGCTGAGGAGGCGATGGCCAAAAACCGGCAACTGATGACCGCCGTCCTGGCTAAAGTAAAAGGCGTTGGCATCCCTGACAAGGACATCCAGACCAGTAGCCTGAACGTCTACCCCGAATTCCAACCGCCCAAGCCCAACGAGACCGGCCAGCCAACGATCAGCGGCTACCGGGCCAACAACAGCGTAACTGTACGGGTCACCGACATCGCCAAGGCCGCGCCGGTGCTGGATGCAGCCATTGCTGGCGGCGCGAACCAGGTGCATGGTATCCAGTTCGGGCTCCAGGACCCGAGCGCACCCCAGGTGCAAGCACTGACTGAGGCGACGAAGGCTGCGCGGGTGAAAGCCGAGGCCATTGCTACGGCGGCGGGGCTCAAGATCACCGGCATAGCCGCAATCAGCGAGGAATTTACCGAACGCCCGGCGCCAATGGCCGCAGCGCCCATGCTGCGCGAAGCCGCGCCGTCCACCCCGATCGAGGCTGGCGAGTTAACGGTGACCGCGCACGTGCGTGTCACGTTCACGGTCCAGCCCTGACTTGAGGTGCGACGCACTCAGCCCAGCCTTGCGAAGGTTCGCAAGGCTGGGTTTTTCTTTATCTCCACAGGGCAGTGTTCTTTGAATTTCAGACACCTCTTGAGAAACTGGGCCAGCGCAACCGTATCTTAACTGCGCCTGTCTACGTTGTAAATGTGGCAAAAGATAAGGCGACCAACTCGAGCGGGTGGTCGTGGCATCTTTCGCTCACGGGGAAGCGAAGGACCCCGTTCACAACTTCAGGATAGCCAGGGTCCTCGATCCAGAGCCACTTCGCCTGCTTCAGCCCCTTCCACTTCGTCAGCCTCTACCGTTACTATTTCATATCGAGGACCCTGCTATCTATTACCGCGCCTCCGTGACATGGACGGCAGTAATAACCTCGTCTTGCAAACTTGACAAAGTAAGGATACATGCATATAATTGTGGCGTATAAGTAGGGGTAGGTATGGGCACATGGGGGAAATGGCCAACGGCGCCTGGCTGACTGCATTTGAGAAGCACTTGTCAGAACTCGCCCTCTCGCCGACGACCATCGTCAATTATCTCGCCGACGTGAGGGCTTTCGCTTCTTGGTACGCCGAGCAGCTTCACTCGGGGGATTTGTCTTCGTCCGCCGACGGAGATGAGACAGCCCCATTTTTTTCAAACGGTGGTAGCCAGTTGTGGTCACACACCCAAGCCTTGACAAAGCAGGTTCCTCAGGAAGAAGCTCTATCAAGCCGGCTTGGGCGTGTGAGGTTGCGTATCGAACTGAGCCCGGATGACATTCGGGCATATCGCCATTATCTGGAAGCAGTCGAAGAGCGTGCTCCTGCAACGGTCAACCGGCGGCTGCAGGCACTCCGGAAATTCTGCCAGTTCGCCGTTAACTCGGGATGGATAGACACCAACCCGGCACTGGAAGTTACCCTTCTGCCCGAGCCCGAGGCAGCGCCACCCCGTACTCTGTCGTCAGAAGAAAGACATGCCCTACTGCAGGCTGTCCAGACGGCCAGGCCACGCTTCGCCCGGCGCGACCGGGCGATCCTGGAATTGCTCTTGTGTGCTGGTTTGCGCGTGAGCGAAGTGGCCGGGTTGCTGGTAGACCGCGTGGACGTCGGAGAAAAGGGTGGGTCTTGCACGGTAGACAGCGGGAATGGATTCAGCTCGCGGCAGATCCCCCTCAACGCCGAGGTATGTCAGACGCTGCGTGAGTACCTGAAAACCCGCCCCAGCGACGGGCAATCCCCCTACTTGTTCTTGAGTCAGCAAGGGCGGCCGATCTCGACGCGCTCCATTCAACGGCTGGTCACGGCCTATGCACGCGCCGCCGGACTGGAGGATGTCTCGGCCTACACACTGCGGCACACCTGCGCTGCGGATTGGCTTCAGCAGACAGGCGACTTGGAAACTGTAGCGCGCTTGCTGGGACACCAGCGGCCGGAGACGACCGCGAAATATATCACCGAGAACGTTTAGTACGCAAACCCAGGCAGGAATCAGGACAGCTTTCAAAGCCGGCCGTTGATTGCTGCCTAACATTATTTGTCAGGTTTGCATTCTATCGTTATATCAATCTGCGATCACGCATCTAATCAGAGGAGGCACGGTTTTGGATCTCAAGGATTTTGGTGCCATTCGTGTTAGCCTGGCGTCGCCGGAGGAGATCCGTTCCTGGTCGCACGGGGAAGTTCTCAAGCCCGAGACGATCAATTACCGGCGATTGCGACCCGAGAAGGACGGTTTGTTTTGCGAGGCCATTTTCGGACCCACCAAGGATTGGCAATGCTATTGCGGGAAGTATAAAAAGATCCGCTACAAGGGCATCGTTTGCGACAAATGCGGGGTTGAAGTAACTCGAGCCCGGGTGCGCCGCGAACGGATGGGCCACATCGAACTGGCCGCCCCCGTCGCCCACATCTGGTATACCCGGCGCGTGCCCAGCTACCTGGGTCTGCTTCTGGACATCTCACGCCGTAACCTCGACCGCGTGCTCTACTTCGCCCAGTACATCATCACCGAGATCGACGAGGACGCGCGCCAGAAGGCGCTGCGCCGGCTCAACGAGGAGCTGGCACGCGAAGAAGATAAAGTGCGCAAGGAGTTCCAGAAGCAAATCGAGGCCATCCGCGATGAGGCCGCTCTCCAGATTGAGGAGGCGCGCTCCCAGTTTGAAGCGGCTGTCCAGCAGATACAGGCCCAGTCTGAAAGCCAGACGGACGAGATCATGCGGGCTGCCAACAAACTACAAGAAAGCTTGCGCGAGCGCCGCGACGGCCCGGTTACCAAAGCGATTGTCTTCAAGCCGACCGAGACGACGATTGTCAACAAGGGCGAGGTCGTCACCTCGGAACATTTCACCCGGCTCCAGGAGGCGATTGCCAACCGCCTGAGCGACATCCAGACTGAAGTCGAGCAGGAGCAAGACCGCTTGCGGCTGCTATTCGAGGGGCAACGGGATCAGTTGCACGATGCGACCGAAAAACGGATTGAAGAACTGACCGAGAAGATGGAGCAGGAACTGGCCGGCAGCCGCAGTTCCCTGGACGAGCGTGTTGCAGAACTGAGGAGCCTGCACGTACGCCGGCTTCTCAGCGAAGCAGAATTCTGGGAACTCCACGAGCGTTGGGGCGGCATCTTCAGGGCCAGCATGGGGGCTGAGGCACTCTACGACATCGTCAGGCAGATCGATCTGGACCAGATGGCCAAGGAGTTGCGCCGTGAAATCCGCACCGGTAAGTCCAAGCAGCGTCGCAAGAAGGCCACCAAGCAGTTGCGCGTGGTCGAGGCGCTGCGGCGCAGCAAGAACCGTCCGGAGTGGATGATCCTGAAAGTCTTGCCGGTCATCCCGCCCGACCTGCGACCCATGGTCCAGTTGGACGGCGGGCGTTTCGCCACCTCCGACCTGAATGACCTGTACCGTCGCGTCATCAACCGCAACAACCGGCTCAAGCGGCTCCTGGAACTGGGCGCGCCTGACGTGATCATTCGTAACGAAAAGCGCATGCTCCAGGAAGCCGTCGACTCGCTTATCGACAACAGCCGCCGTGGCAAAGCGGTCTCGGCGCGCGGCCGGCGCAAGCTGAAGTCCCTGTCCGACATGCTCAAGGGTAAGCAAGGGCGCTTCCGCCGCAACCTGCTGGGTAAGCGCGTGGACTACTCCGGCCGCTCGGTCATCGTCATTGGCCCGCACCTCAAGCTGCACCAGTGCGGTCTGCCCAAAAGCATGGCCCTGGAGCTGTTCCGGCCCTTCGTCATGCGCAAGCTGGTGGAGTACGGCTCATCGAGCGTATGTCGCCGGATGTCTGGGAAGTCCTGGAAGAGATTATCAAGGACTACCCGGTCCTGCTCAACCGCGCGCCCACACTGCACCGCCTGGGTATCCAGGCCTTCGAGCCGATCCTGGTGGAAGGCAACGCGATCCAGATTCACCCGTTGGTGTGCGCCGCTTTCAACGCCGACTTTGATGGCGACCAGATGGCCGTGCACGTCCCACTTTCTAAGGCGGCCAAAGAAGAGGCGCGGCGGCTGATGCTCTCGTCGCACAACTTGCTTAAGCCAGCCAGCGGCGAGCCCATCGTCGGGCCGTCCAAGGACATGGTCCTGGGTTGCTACTACCTGACGATGGAAGGGCGCCCGGAGACGCGCGGAGCCGGCAAGGCGTTTGCTACTCTGGACGAAGTCCAGATGGCTTACCAGCTCGGTATCGTCGAGATCCATGCCCCCATCAAGGTCGCGACCCGGACGCATTATCACGGCAGGGAACGCTACGCCGACGGCAAGGCCCGGGACAAGCTGATCGAGACGACTGTAGGGCGCGTGCTATTCAACCTGATCCTGCCTGAGGATCTCCGCTTCGTCAATCATATTACAGACAAGGGCAAGCTCAACGACCTGGTGGCGGAAGCCTACCAACTACTTGGCCCGGGCAAAACGGCTGAGTTGGTCGACCGGATTAAGGAAATCGGCTTCCGGTACGCGACCCAGTCCGGGCTGACGATCGCTATCGACGACATCATCGTGCCCAAAGAAAAGGCGCGCATCCTGGACGAAGTTGGCCGGGAGGTAACCGAGGTCGAGCGGCAATACCGGCGTGGCTTGATTACCGAGGAAGAGCAGTACGTCAAGACCGTTGAACTGTGGACCAAGGCGACCGATGAGATTACGGAGGCCGTGGCTGGCGCGCTGGACCCGAATGGTCCCATCCGGGTGATGGCTATGTCAGGTGCGACCAAGGGTGGCTTCCAGCCGATCCGCCAGTTAGCCGGGATGCGCGGTTTGATGGCCGACCCGGCGGGGCGCATCATCGCTCTGCCGATCCGGTCGAACTTCCGTGAAGGTCTGACCGCCCTGGAGTACTTCATCTCGACCCACGGCGCGCGCAAGGGTCTGGCCGACACCGCCCTTCGGACCGCCGACGCCGGTTATCTGACCCGGCGCCTGGTGGACGTAGCCCAGGACGCGATCATTAACGAGACAGATTGCGGGACCAGGGCCGGTGTCTGGATTCGCAAGCGCGACATTAAGGGCGTTGGTGAGACTCTCCACGAACGCATTTTCGGCCGCTATCCGGCCGCACCCATCGTCGATCCCAAGACCGGGGAGCTGCTGGTCGATGTGGACGAGATGATCGAGGATAAGCAGATCGCCAGGATTGAGGCAGCCGGTATCAAGGAAATGTTCGTCCGCTCGGTGTTGACCTGTGCCCTCCGGCACGGGATCTGTGCCCGGTGCTACGGTCGCGACCTGGCGCGCGGCATCCCGGTCCAGATTGGCGAGGCGGTAGGTATCATCGCCGCCCAGTCCATCGGCGAGCCGGGCACGCAGTTGACGCTGCGGACGTTCCATACCGGCGGTGTCGCAACGGCGGAGGACATCACCCACGGTCTACCCCGCGTCCAGGAATTGTTCGAGGCCCGCAACCCGAAGGGGCAGGCCATCATTTCCGACATCAGCGGCCGGGTGGAGATCATCCGCGGCGAGGAGGGCCTGCGCAAGGTGCGGGTGGTGGACCTCCAGCCTGTCAGCGACGAGTACCAGGTGCCGGACGGCTTCGAGATCCTGGTCTCCAGCGATGGTATGGTCGAGGCGGAGACGCCCCTGGCACGTCTCGACGGGACAGAGATCGTCGCCCGTAGCGCTGGCAAGTTGGAGCGGCAGGGCAACCAGCTCTTGATCCACCGTGAAGAACGGCATGAGGCGGAGTACCCAGTTCCGGTAGGTGCTCGCTTGCGCGTGGACGACGGTGACTGGATCAATGCAGGCGATCCATTGACTGAAGGTTCAAAGAACCCGCATCGCATCCTGCAAATCCTGGGCCGCGAGGCGTGCCAGGAGTACTTGTTGGAGGAGATCCAAAAAGTCTACCGCTCCCAGGGTGTGAATATCAACGACAAGCACATCGAGATGATCCTGCGCCAGATGCTGGGGCGCGTGCGAGTCAAGTCGCCTGGCGACAGCAAGTTGTTGCCCGGTGACCTGGTTGACCGGCTCGAGTTTGAGGAGATGAACAATAACCTTATCAGCCAGGGTAAGCGTCCGGCGACGGCGACGCCGATATTGCTGGGCATCACCAAGGCCGCCCTCAGTACCAGCAGCTTCCTATCCGCAGCTTCATTCCAGCATACCATCAACGTGCTGGCTGGCGCCGCCATCGAAGGCAAAGTCGACGCCCTCTTTGGTCTCAAGGAGAACGTCATCATCGGCAAGCTGATCCCGGCCGGCACCGGCTTCCGGCCCCGCCGGACCGATCTCCTTGAGGAGATGACAACCTCGTTGGACGGTTCTCTGGTTGAGCTCGGCATGGATAGTGAAGACAGCGAGCCTGAAGAATTCGACGGAGAGGCTGCGGAGGACGAGGAGCTGGACTTCGAGGAAGAGGAAGAGGAAGAACAGGATTACGACTTCTAGAAAAGGGAAACAGGTATACAGGTACACAAGGAGACAGGGAAACAGGGAGACCGGTATCCCTGTGTACCTGTGTACCTGGGTACCTGGGTACTACAGGTTGGAGGATGTGTGGATCGTGACGACCTGAACCGTGGAGATCGGGAAAGTTCGCCCATGTGGCGACTCCTCGAGGAAGAGGAGCACAATTTCCGCGAGCTTCAGCGCGGGGACATCCGGATTGGCACGGTAATCAGCGTTGATGAAAATCAGATTGTCGTCGACATCGGGGCCAAGCGCGAGGGAATCGTGCCGCGCGCCGATATCGAGCACCTGGGGAAGGAGTTCCTGTCGCGTCTCAAGGTCGGCGACGAAG
>JBBITV010000038.1:0-14985 GCA_037440585.1 Chloroflexota bacterium | reverse complement strand
CGTTGGGGAACAGCCGGTGCTACCATCAGTTTCCCTCGCATATCCACTTCTATCTAGTGCAGCGGTACAAAGCCAAGTTCCTTGACGATGGCTTGTGCTTCGCCACCCATGATCCAGTCCAGATAGGCTTTGACAACCCCGGTCGGCTGGCCGCGGGTATACATGTAGAGCGGGCGAGCGATGGGATAAGTGCCCGCGTTGACCGTCTCGATACCGGGCTGGACGAAGGGCTCGCCCGGCGCCTTGGCGACCGCCACAGTTTTCTGCTCAGGCGTGACATAGCCCAGGCCATCGTAGCCGATGGCGTTCGGGTTCTGCACGATTTCCCGGCTGATTCCCTCGGAGGATGGCATCAGCAGGGTGTCTGATGAGAATAACTCCGGCCCCTTGGGATTGCCACGCCGGACGACGTGCTCCAGGAAGTAGACATAGGTTCCAGAGTTACTCTCCCGTGAGAGCAGGACAATGGGCCGGTTCTCGCCGCCGAGTTCCCGCCAGTTTTTGACCTTACCGGTGAAAATGTCGGATAATTGAGGGATGGTGAGCCGGTCCACAGGATTGGAGGGGTGAACTACGACGGCGATGGCGTCTCGGGCGACAGTGAACTCGATCGGGTCAATGCCGTTGGCCTTCGCTTTATCGATCTCCTCCCTCGACATCGCCCGCGAGGCGTTGGCGATATCGACGGTACCGTTGATCATGGCGGCAATGCCCGTTCCAGAGCCCCCTCCGGTCACCGAGATGCGCACGTCCGGGTGAGCGTGCATGTAAGCCTCGGCCCAGGCCAACGCCAGGTTGACCAGGGTATCCGAGCCTTTGTTCTCGATAGTCTGTCGTGCACTGTCGGCCCCGGCTTCGGCTTTCGTCTGTGGGCCGCAACCGGCGGTCACCAGGGCAAGCCCCAGGACGAGGAGAAGGCCAATAAAACCGCTATGCCGACGCTCCGTCACCGTCGTGCCATCCTCCATCAGGGTGATCGAAGGCAATTATAGCATCGCGTAATCGAGTAGACAAGTCAAATTTGTCCATAGGGCGGCTTGGTGGTAAAATGAGCCCTGATGGACGACCGCAAGATTGATGTCAGGCATTTCAGCTTCTTCTACGGCCCTAAACAAGCCCTCAAGGACCTTAACCTCGCTATTAGAGCGCACCAGATCACGGCCCTCATCGGCCCATCCGGTTGCGGCAAATCCACCTTCCTTCGGTCCATCAACCGCATGAACGACACGATCAAGGGTACCCGCGCCGAGGGCGAAATTCTGCTCAACGGCAAGAACATCTACGATCCGGATATGGACGTGGTCGAGCTGCGCCGGCGCGTGGGCCTGGTCTTTCAGCGGCCCAACCCCTTCCCCCAGTCTATTTACGATAACGTGGCTTTCGGCCCACGGGTGCTGGGGTTGGATAAGAACCAGAACCTGGACGAGATTGTGGAACGCAGCTTGCATGGGGCAGCGCTCTGGGACGAGGTCAAAGACCGGCTCCGGCGCTCGGCGCTGACGCTGGATTCAGGCGAGCAACAACGGCTATGCATTGCCCGGGTCATCGCCGTCGAGCCCGAGGTGATCCTGATGGACGAGCCCTGCTCAGCGCTGGACCCGATTGCCACGTTGAAAATCGAGGACTTGATGCGGGAACTGGCCAGATCTTACACTATCGTTATCGTCACCCATAACATGCAGCAGGCAGCGCGTATCTCAGACATGACGGGCTTCTTTTGGCTGGGCGAGCTGGTGGAATTTGGACAGACGCGCCAGATCTTCACTCGCCCGAAGGCGAAGTTGACTGAGGATTACATCACGGGGCGGTTCAGTTAGGAGAGGCTTTTGTCTTCCCATTCACATCGGGGTATAATTCAGTGAAGGCAAGCACCTGTGCCGCCAGAATGGATTTTTCAGACAAGCTCTAAGATCGAATCAGGGCGCGCTCTGCTCAAGGTCGCCCCAACGGACATTCGTGATCTTGTCGAGAGCTGCGTGGAGCGGCTGGCGCCTCAGGCGCGCCAGAAGAACCTCGACCTGGCAGTCGAAGTTCCCGCCAGCCTGTGCACCCTGGCCGACCCCGACCAGGCGGCGCGGGTCCTGACGAACCTGCTACATAACGCGATCAAGTTCACCCCCAACGATGGGCGGGTCGTCATCACCGCTCAACGGACTGGCGAGCCAGACGCGGCCTGGGTACAGGTCAAGGAGTGCGACTCAGACTAATGAATTCCACCAAGACCATTGCTCTGATCGCGCATGATGGGAAGAAGGCAGACATGGTCGCCTTCGCCACCTTCAACCGCGAGACCCTGCGCCGGTTCCGGCTCGTCGCCACGGCCAGCACCGGCCGCCTGCTACGTGAGAAGGTAGGGCTGGACGTCGAGTGCGTGCAAAGCGGCCCCCACGGCGGTGATGCCCAGATCGGCGCCCGCGTCGTTGAGGGCCAGGTCGACCTGGTGATCTTCCTGGTCGATCCACTGGACAAGCATCCCCACGAGCCTGACATCCAGAGCCTGCTACGCTTGTGCAACGTGCACAACATCCCCCTGGCGACCAACGTTGCCACAGCCGACCGGCTCATCGCCGGTGAATTCGCCTTGAACCTGATGGCGCTCCCCTCTACCCCCTGAGGCTAACGTCTTTTAACTCCACCTTAGCGTCCCTCTAAAGTCGCTTTAACCTCTACTTTACGCACCCTTGCTACAATTCACCACAGTTAGCTCCGCGATGGTTCTGTATGTCCTCTCCTCCTTCACCAGCGGCAGGTACAGGCGATGGGGTTGCCCAGCCATTACCCCCAGGTCTATCCTATGGGGCGTCTTGTCGTCCTGCCAGGCCAGGGGACGAGTCGGCATGACTTCGATGCCGTTGACCCGGAAGCGCAGTTGCTCACCCGCCTGGAAACCTGGAATGGACGGGTTGGCGGTGAGGTCTGCGCCGTAGACGTGCATGAGGCCGTACTGCCCGGACTGCTCCACCACGAAGCAGCCGGCCACCTCGTTCCGTGGAGTGAGGACCTCGACCCGGGTGCCAGCCGGGGCTGGTTCACCGTTGACCAGCATGCTCCCATACACCGGTGTGGCATAGGGCGTCGGCTGTACTGTGCACCCCAGCACCTCTGCCCCCTTGCTCCCCTGCTCCTCTGCTCCCTTGCTCCCTTGCGCCCCTGCTCCACCGGCCGGGTACGTCAGCGTAGCATCCTGGTTCATGTAGATCAGGTAACCCTGACCCGGCTCCATTTGCTTGAGCGTGCTGAAATCGGGCAGCGCCGGGTCATAGGTCTTGTCCAGACTCAGAACCCGCTGGTAGAGGCCGTTGATGCTCTGCAACGCCTGGGTCACGGGGAGAGTGGCCTCGGGCAGATAGCCGATCCAGTTCCAGCCCCTGTGCAACATGATGGGGGTATTGGCGGCCACGGGCAGGCCCTCGGCCAGCAAGTTGGCGCTGGTGCTGCCCGTCAGGCGCAGGTAGTAGCCTTGCTTGCTATGCAGCTCTTTCAGGGTGTTGTACACCGCAGGCAGGCTGGGGACGTGGACGCCGGTCTCACTCAGCACCCGGTCGTAGCGGCTACCCAGGCTGCTCAGCACCTGGTTGACGAGAGGCGCCGGTGGCTCCACCCGCAGGGAGATCAGGTTCCAGCCCGGCGCCAGCAGGATGGACTGCCCTTGCACCCCGCCGGCGGCCAGGTCCACCCGATGGGCAGCCCGGTCGTCCTGCCAGTAGAGGAGCGGCGTGGCCACGGCGGATGCGCCATCGACGCGGAAGGCCACCGGCTCGCCGGCTCTCATGCCAGGAATGGGTGGATTGGCGGTAGGGTCTTCGCCATAGATGCGCATGAGACCGTACTGTCCGCCCGTGGTCACGGTGAAGCAGCCCACCGTGTCGCCGCGCGGGCTGACCGCCTGCACCACCGCGCCGGCGGGGGCCGGCTGGCCGTTGAGGGTCACGCTGCCGTAGGCCTCGGTGAAGCTGGGGGTGAACGGGGCGACGCAGCCCGCGCTCACACTGAGGGTCTCCTCTTCCAAGGCAACCTCGTTGACCATCGCGCCGGTAGTGGCGTTGGTCCGGACGATGCCGACGACGAGGCTGCCGTCGTTTTCATAGGCCGTCAGGGGGACAGCAACGGTGATGTCGCGTCGCACGCCGGTCTCCACGTTGACCGTGGTGCCCGTGTCGGCGCCGTCGAGTTGCACCTTCTGGATGCGGGTGGCGCCGCTCCCCTGCCAGAAGGTCAGGTGGACGTTGTAGCGTTCGGCCGGGTCCAGGCTGTCGAAGCGGTAGCGCAGCTCATTGTCACTCTGATCCACCCGGACGCTTTTGTACGGCAGGGTGCCCCAGGCGGTGTTGGCCACGCCGTCCAACCAGCCGTAGTTTCTGCTGCCCGGGTACTGAGGATCATTGGTGCCGCCGGCATCAGCATAGCGGTAATCGACATCGTGCAGGTTAATCTCGCTGACCACGGCACCGTCGATGCCAGGTGCTTCTACGGTGACACTGATCACGTGATCGGCGTAGAGGGCCGGGTCCAGGCGGGTGGAGAGGCGATGCACCTGGCCATCGCCCAGGTCAACAGTCGGGCTGATCACCTGGTTGCCGTCCACTTTGACGGTCTCCTGGCGACCGGCGCCGTCACATTCGTAGAGGGTGACGTCCAGGTGGTAGAAGTGGCCGGGCAGCATATGGTCGAAGCGATAGACCACGCGGCCCTCGGGGTCGCGGCGCAGCGTTTCCTCCGGCCGGCTGCCGGCGCCGCAGGTGGCGATGACATCCGGCTGACCTTCGTCCACAAAGCCGTAGCCCCTGCCAGGCGAATAGGCCGGGTCGGTGGCCGTACCGCTGTCCACCAGCAGCGGCCCGGCGAAGCCGACGTAGACGTCACGCCAGGTCTGGTTGTTACCTTCGTCGAACTCGTTGACGACGTTGTTCCGGTCACCGACGGCGAACAGGCGGTGCAGCCCCGGCGTCGTGGGGGTCCAGGTGAAGTCCAGCGCCGTCTCACCCTCGCCGGGCACCGCGGGTGTGCCCTCACCCAGGAGCAGGCCGCTGCTGGCGGGGTTGCCATCGTAGAGGGCCAGGGCCGAGGTGCTGGCGGCGGTCTGGCCGCCGCTGCGCAGGGTGACCCGCACCGTCACCGGCTGGCCAGCCACGGGTTCGGGATCCGAGAGGCTGATGGCCGGAATCTGCAGGTCGGGGCGCGTACGGATGGTGACGTTGGCGGCGGCGGCATTGTTGTTCTCGTTGGTCTCGGCGATACGGTTGTAGGGGTCGATGACGACGCGGACGGGGACGGTGCCGGTGAAGCCCAGGGTGTTCCAGGCGATGCTGGCCTGGGACATGCCGCCCACCGGGACGTTGGGGACGAAGGCGGTGCCGATCAAGACGCCGGAGCCGAGGGTGGGGGTAGCGTAGAAGGAGACGGTGAGGGGAGGGGCGGCGAGGGGGCCGGCGTTGTGGAGGGTGGCGGTGATGGGAACGATGTCGCCTTCGGTGATCAAACCCTCTCCCCCGGCCCCTCTCCCTACGAGGGAGAGGGGAGTCAGGGGTGTGGAGCTGTCAGCGGATTCGGGGAGCGGATTGAACGGACTGCGTTGTCGTCTGCATCCGCTCAAGTTAAGACCTTCCGGCGCTTAGGCAATCGCCAAAGCCAGGCGTTCGCGCCCAATCGCCGTGGCAATTACCTTCGCGTCATTGAAGATCTCAATGCCGATAGGCTGATTATCCTTATCAAACTCGACGACGATGCCCTCGGCTACTTCGTCAAAGTGATGCTCCTCGCCTTCGCGAATAACCACATACAGAATATCATGCTCGCGGTCATAGTTCAGAACCAGTTTTTTCATGTGTCCACCTTCCAGTTATGAGTCGATCTTGGACCTGGCGCCTGGTGATCGGATGAATTGTCAATATCTCGACATGCTCAGGAAATTGGTCATAGGCGATCATCCTCAGTGTTCGACGGCGGCGGTAGTACACTTCCATCACCACTACATGACGCAGGGTATGATGGTTGTAATATCGTTGCTTGCTTTCACAATAGATTCGCTCGGGCATTTTCTCCGGAATTCTGCGCACACGGTAGCGGCCCTCCCGGTCGTAATAGCCGGAAGCCTGGCAACGTGCCAGGGCGGCCTGGGCCTGTCGTACTTGCTCGTGGCGGCGCTGCACCTCGTTCCGCCAGTGGGCCAGGCGCTCTTGCAGCCAGTCCTCGGTGCGCCGGATCTCCTGGGCAGCGGCCTGCAAGGCCTCTGTCGCTTCGCCACCAAAGCGCCCCAACGCCCCTTTCAGGTCTTCCAAAGACTGAATGGAAACACGACTACGTTCAACACGCAGACTCCGAATGAACCGCAAGGAGTGCCGAGAATGCAAATGAGGCTCTTAGCGCCGTGCAAGATAGGGCATGTACACGATATGCCGGCTGGGTTGTGGTAGAGGCGTCGCTGTAGGCGTTGGTGGTGAGGTAACGGTCGCTGTAGCGGTCGCGGTCGGAGAGGGCGTCAGAGTGGGTTCTGGGGTCGGCGTCGGTGTAGGTGTGGCCGTAGCCGGGCCGTTCAGGCGGAAGGCGTTGATGGTGCCATTCACGGTACCAATGAAGAGTAGCCCATTCGCATAAACCGGGGTTGTACGGACCGGGCTGCCGTCGATGGGCGCGCTCTCCCAGGCCAGCCGGCCGGTTTCGACTTCGAATGCGCGCAGCGTGCCCGCCTCAGTCCCGATGAAAACATAGTCGCCGACGACGATGGGCGAGCTGAACTGCTCGCCCTGGGAGCCGGTCTCGGCGCGCCAGAGTTCGGCGCCCGTGTTCAGGTCCAGGGCAAACAGCTTGCGGTCAGAAGTCGCGAAGAGGACTTGTTTGCCGGTGACGGCGGCCGTGGTGCTCACCTGCTGGGTTGTTGCAAAGTGCCAGCGTGGCTGGCCGGTGGCGGCATCGAAGGCGTGAAAGCCAGCCGCATCCCCGATGAGGACCAGGTCGCTGGCCAGCGTCGGGCTAGAGGCCAGCGAGGCCGCGGCGGAGAGCGGCTGGCGCCAGCGTTCCTGGCCCGTCGCCACGTCCAGGGCGACCAGGGCGGCCGGGTTAGCGTCCACAATCGTGTATACGCTGCTCTCGTCCGCGGCGGGCGTGGATTGGCCGGCCAGGTTGCTTTGCCAGCGCAATGCGCCGGTCCGTTTGTTCAGGTTGTAGACGCGCCTGTCAGTCCCGAAGTAGAGGGCGTCGCCCGCCAGGACCAGGCCGCTGCGCACGGTATCGGCGAAATTGAATTGCCAGGCCTGGCGGAAATGGTCACCCTCGTCGGCGTAGGCCAGGGCGCGCCCGGCGCGGTCGAGGAAATAGAGGATACCGCTATCGACGGCCGGGTCGAAGGCGTAGGCCCCGGCCTCGAATCGGCCACGGCAGACTAATCTCCACAATCGGGTGCCGGTCCGCACGCCGAGCTTCGTGATCTCTCCACAGCTACCTTCGCTTCCACTACCAGCCCCGGTGACGTACAGCCCGCCATTGGCGACGACGCCCAGGCTCTGGATGAATTTGCTGGCACTTGCAGACCAGGCAAGCTCAGCCGGCAATACTACGGGGTCGCGGCTCTCGCCACGATGGGCGGAGTCCCGGTGGAACTGCGGCCAGGACTCCCGGCTCGACGGGTTGACGTGGATGTTGGGGCCTTCGACGGTTTCAGTCAGGCTCGTCGTGTCTACGGCGGTCACCTTTGTCGTGTAGCGGCGCGCGTCGGTGGCCGGGTTGGCCGGAAGCGCCACGCTGCCATAGAAGGACGCGCCGATTTCACCGGGGCGGGAGCACGGCACGGATTGCCACAGATGGCACGGATGAGGAGACGAGAAACCCGTTTTCTCGGAGAAAACGGGTTTCAGAGGTAGCAGGGC
This sequence comes from Chloroflexota bacterium, assembly GCA_037440585.1. Lineage (GTDB taxonomy): Bacteria > Chloroflexota > Anaerolineae > Epilineales > JBBITV01 > JBBITV01. The sequence continues at coordinate 7,123 of JBBITV010000038.1, read as the reverse complement.
AGCAAGTGCAGTGAGACCGGCAAGCCAGGCCACGACACAAAGAAGAGCACCTCTCACTTCACCGCCTCAAATTTCATCACCCGGTGATTAAACGAATCCGCCACGAAGACATGGCCTTCCGGTCCGATGGCGATGCCCGTCGGCAGGTTGAAGCTGCGCTGGTCCGTGCCGAACTGGCCGAGGACGGCCTGGACGCGGCCCTGATTGTCGAACTTGATCACCTGGTAACCCTCGGGGTCCGTGACGTAGACGTTGTCGTTAGCATCCACCGCCAGGTAAGGCTTGTTGTTGACGGATTCGCCGGCCCAGCCCTGGACGGTCCACTGGGCAATGGGCTTGAAGTTCTCGTCGAAGCGCTGGATGCGCCGGTTCCAGGTATCGGCGATAAAAATGTCGCCGGTCTTCGGGCTGATGGCGATGCCGACCGGTTCGTTGAACTGCCCCGGCTGGAAGCCGGCGCCACCCCACTGGCCCAGGAACTGGCCGTCCGGCGCGAACTTCTGGACGCGCTTGTTGCCGGTGTCCGTGACGTAGAGGTTGCCCTCAGAGTCAAAGGCGATGGCACGTGGCCCCCAGAACTGGCCGCCACGGTCCGTGGCTGTGCCGCCGGTGTCGGTGAAAGTGCCCCATTGGGTGATGAACGCGCCGCTACCGTCGAATTTCTGGATGCGATGGTTCCACGTATCGGCGACGTAGACGTTGCCCTGGGCGTCGACGGCGACACCCCACGGGTCGTCTTTGAACTGGCCCGGACCCGAGCCATTCGTGCCCCACTGGGTCACGAACGCGCCCTTGGGATCGAACTTAACGATGCGATGGTTGCCACTGTCGACCACGTAGATGTTGCCACGGCTGTCGATGGCCGTGCCCTTGGGATTGAGCAGTTGGCCAGTGCCCGCGCCCTGGGTGCCAAAGGTGCCCACGGCGGCTACGACAACCCGGCGCTTTTCATACTCATCCTGGGTGGTGGCCAAATCGGGCGCGGCAGCGCCGTAGCTCCAGATTTTGCCGACCACATCCTTGCGGACGTACATCGCGAAACGGGCATCCGGCCAGGCGTCCAGCGGCTTACCGTAATCGCGCCACAACCAGATCTTAAGGGCGCTCTCGCGCAGGGCCGGGTTCGACAAAGCAGTTGCCACACCCGAGAAGAAGCTAAACGGGTCCGAGGCATTGGTCTGCAACTGCTTGTAATCCTCGTTAGGCCACCAGATCAGGCGGTACTGGCGGCGCACATACTGGTTCGCCAAAGCCGGCTTGGTCTTCTCCTCGTTCTGCGTGCCCACCAGAACCACAGGGGCATCTAGCGGCCCGGCCGGCTGATCGTTGAAGAATTGCTTGTTGCGGTAATCACGGAAATACCACTCCATTGGCCAGGGCACGGCGTTGTCGTAGGCAATCTTCATGTCCTTGTACTGTCCCAGGCGCTCGGAAAGGTCCTCGATCTCGGCCACGACCAGTTTGACGTCGGGCGAGGCGTGGGCGTAGAAGAGCATCTCCTTCGTCCACTCCTGGTTTATGAAGCTCACCATCCAGGCTGCCCGGATGGTGAACAGACTGAAAAGCCCGAAGACGACGGCGAAGACAACGTATCCGGCCCGCCGGGGGGTCATCCGCAGTACGTATTGCACCACGGTACCCGCCAATAGTACCAGGACGGCCAGGGACGCCAGCCATTGCATCGTCTCACCCAGGCGTTGGAGGGACATGCCCCGGAACGGCCGCAGCCCGATCCAGATCAGCAGAGTGATAAGCGTCGGCACGAGGAGCACGCCAAGCACGAAGCCGCCCCGCTCCCGGATGGCGTGCCAGTCGGCGCTCTCCAGCACATCCCCGACGAAGCGCCCCGCAATCATGGCGAGCGGCATGGCCATATAGACGGTGAGCCAGGGCATCTTCTCGCCAGCCCAACTGAAAATGGCGAAGGCCAAGATCCACTGGTAGAGCAGAAAGGGCACGAACAGGCGGCCTGCCAGGGTGTCGCCCGCCTGCTTGAGGCGCAGGCGAGGGCTAAACGGGTAAACTACCGTCGCCACCAGGCCGAAGAACAGGGGCGTGAACTCGTAGAGAGGCAGGAGGAGCAGATAGTAGTACCAGGGCTGGCTGCCGCGCTGGACAGGCTGCTGCCGGAGCCAATAGCCGATGGACTCTGGAATGCCCAGCACACCTTTCGGATTGGTAAAGAATGTGGTGTAGAGGAGAGTGTAAATGACCGTAAAGAGACCCAGGCTGATTAGAATCGTTCTGAGGGGGATGCTCTTGATTGCCTCCAGGAAAGGCGCCTCGCCCCGTTTCACGAACTCGGCGGCGAGGGCGGCCAGAATAAACGTGAGTCCGATGAAGCCGTGAATGTACGAGACCTCCATCGTGGTGATGGAGAAAGTCAGGGCGGTCACACCCAGGATGACCCAGCGTTCCTCGCGATCGTCCAGCCACCGGAAGAGGGCGACAATCATCAACATCCACCAGACGAGCATGAAAATCTCGTCGCGGATGTAGCGCCCATGGTACATAATGGATGGAGAGATCAGGAACAGAAATGACGTAACCAGCGCCCCATAGCGCCCGAGGTACTTGCGCAACAGGAACGGCAGAGCGACGAGGACAACCCCGAACAGGGCCGGTCCCATGCGCGAGGTATAGTCACTGGCGCCGAAGATGAAGTAGATGAGGGCCGTAAGGTGGAACTTGAACGGCCCGTGCATCATCGGGTTGTGCTCATAGCCCTTGCCGACGTAAAGCTGCCACGAGTATTGAGTATGCAGGCTCTCGTCATGGCTCATGCCCCGGGAGCCGAGGTCCCAGAAGCGCGTCAGGATCGCCACGACGATCATCAATCCATAGAGTAACGTCTCCCAGTTGGCCTGGACGATGCTCAACAACGGTACGTCAAGGCGCGATACTTCGCGCCGGTCGATTACTTGTGCCATAGCTTGATTCCCTCTTCATGTTTCGGGTTTCGAGTTTCGAGTTTCGGGTTTGCGAAACGCGAAACTCGAAACTCGTTAGCGACTCAGGTACAGGATAAAGTCCGTATTCTGCAAGGCCCCTACCGGGCTGCGGAAAAGATACCACTTGAATAGGTCAGGACCGCTCAGGCCTGCGAGACTCCATGTCGAGACCAACTGGAAGCGCTGCCCGACGTAGCCCCCCAGAGGGGACGCGTCCTTAGGCGCGGTCGTCAGGATCACTGGCGTCTTGGGCGCCGGCCCGGGTGCGGCCGTGTAAGTAACATTCTTGAATCCCCGCAAATACCAGGCCAGGGCGGGCTTAAGCTCGTTATGCACCAGGATGGCGAGGCTGTAAGGGTCGCGTTCTCGCTCCCGCGACAAGCCCTCGATTAAGCGGACCGCCTCACGGACCTGTGGCGAGGTAGAGGTTACGATCAGGGACTCGCGCGGTTCCTCGGCCGACAGGTAGCTGACTTTGATGCTATTGTGCAGGGTCAGCGTACCAAGAAACATGAGCGTCAGCAAAGCCAGTCCCCGAATCGCCGTCCCGCGTTCCCACCAGGTGAATGCCACCGTAGCCACAATCAAGATCAAGAAAATGATCAACGCTTCCGTAAGTCCCGCCTGCTGATTGGTGGCCAGGTATCCTACAAACCTGAGCATGGCCATTACAGCCACGGGGAGCACAGAAGCAAGATAAAGACCTTCGCGATCCAGGCCGCCCTCGGCGCTCAATCCTTCCCATAACTCACCGATGGCCATCCCGGCCAGGAACGTCAAAGGCAGCAGGATCGCCACCAGGCTGCCCGGCGTCTTGGCGGGCGTGAAGGAATAAAGGGTGAGCGCCAGCCCAAACCACCAGGCCAGGAATGCGGCGAAGTTCGGACCGCCGAAGTCTTTTGAGACTTCGGAAGTCTGGCGGCGCCAGGGAAGACTCACGGCGCCGGCCAGGCCGAAGACCAGAATCAATGGATCGTACAGGACGAGAGATTGCAGATAGAAAGCCCAGCCGTAGCCCGTGACCGGACCACGCCACGGGCCAACCCACGCGGCGAACTGATCGAGCACCGCCTGGACCCCGTTGAAATTGAGCAGGAATCCGGTGCTGACGACCAGGAAGACTCCCACGCCAACGGACGCCGCCCGCAGGGAAACTGACTTATCCGCCAGCGTTGTCCAGTAGGGCATACTGCTCATTTGCTCTACGACGCTGCGCTTTCTCACTACGAGGAGGATAGCCACCAGGCCAAGTGCGGCCAGCAAGAACGTATACGTCGCCGGCCCGGCGGTCAGGGCCAGGGCCAGGGTGGCCGCAACCAAGGCCAGACGCCGCGCATCGGGTGCATCGAGGTAGCGCAGCATTGCCGCCAGGAGCGCTGTCACTGCGGCTGCTGCGACGATGGCCGAGTCCAGCGTACGGGAGAAGAATAGCATCGTCGACGAGACGGTGAGCAACACTGCCGTCGCCAACGCGCCGGTGCGGCCCAGCCACGGTCGCAGGAACCAGATCAGCCAGACCAGGGCCACGCCGGCCAGGGCCGGGACGAGGCGCGCCGCGAAGTCGCTGGCGCCCATGATCAGGAAAGCCAGCAGGCTGCTGTGGAAGAGCAATGGGCTGGTGCCAATGACGGCCTCAGGTGTCCCCTGGACGAAGTGATAGACAGCCAACGCCTGGGTGCCCTCCGCCGGTTGCAGCGGGAGACGGCCTAACGCATACAGCCGCATCCCGGCTGCCACGATCACCAGCAGGCCATACAGAGCTACTTCGAGAGTCAACGCCGAGGCAAATGTAACAGCCCTCGCCATAGGTCGTCCTCGAGTCGTCGGCTTGGCCTCCATTTTCGATACCGTCACTGCGTCCAGCAATCTGTCTGTTCCTCCCTTATTCTCAAGAGTTCGTTGCGATCATTCTCGTTTCAACAACACATTTTGAAGGCGTACGACAACCTCCGACACGGACAGCGGCTCAATCTTAACGTGCTCCGCGGGATTATCTGCCGGATGCAGGTGCCAGGCACGTCGATTGTCGTAATCTATGCCCCATATTCGCTGCTGATTCTCGATCAGTGCAAAAGCGATTGTACCGGTAGACTCATTGAAGTAGAAGCGCAGAAATAGATCCTCTCGTACGTAGGCATAGCCACTAGCAACAGGACCCTCCGTCTGCAAAGCAACCCGCTCAAAGAGCCCAGTGTCGGCCAGAGCACGCAGGAGCTCGTCGGCAAACGCTCTCACATCCATCGGGCCTGCAAAGCCTCATAGTGCTGCAATAGCGTCTCAGCTTTCTCCCATTCCCAAAAATCGCTCTCAACCTCATAAGCATAAGAATCCTGCCCCAGCGTCCCCGCTTCAAAACGCTCCGAGAACTCCTTGAACGTCATTTTCCACTTCGATTCAAATCCTAGAACGCGCTGTCTAAGCATTTTTATCTTAAGATCGATGTATTCAGACAGAACCTTCCACAGAGCCGTTTCCAGGTCAGGCGTTTCTGTAACTTGGGTTAAAAGCGCACCAACGCGGGGTGACACTGTAACAGTCGGACTTGTATCTCTCATAGTTTGTAGCCTCCTTCTTGCCCAGACGATAGACTCAATCTCCTGTTAGGGCCTTCTGAAAATCAGCACCCCCGCCTGATCGTACACCAAATCCATGAATCGCTTGAACTTGTCCACCTGAGGCGGCGTGAGATTGTACTTCTGGCGCTCCACGTCGCCAACGTAGACAAAACTGACTCCATACTCAGTGAGCAGCTTGGCGGTTGCCTGGGGGTCCGTGTTCTGATAGATCTGGGCGATGACCGGCTCACGCTTGCCAGGCTCGTCGTAGTTCCCGCGCCATTGCAGCTCGTGAGGCCCCCAGCCCAATAAGGTCGGCAGGCCCGTGCTCATCGACACGCGGCCCGCATCAGAATACGAGCCGCCGGTAGCCTCGACGATGACTGCGTCGGCGGGCGCGTTGGCCTTGAGCCACTGGATGGCGGTGTATTCGGCGGGCTTGTATTGCCGGAACCAGGCCATTCCATCCAGGGTGGCCGGTCCCTGAAATTTATTGGCCTTGCTATACCCGGCACCGACGGGATAGACCAGGGCTATAAGTAGCAAAAGCCCAAAGGCTGCCCCCCAAGCGTGGCGCACCACCGGCGGAGAGCTCGCCGGGCGCCGGCCCACGATCCAGTACGCGCCATAGGCTCCGGCAATCGCCAGCAATACCCAGGCCTGGTAATAGAACTTGAACACAGTGTTCATCCGGCTGTTAAAGGTATCTTTGATGTACACAAACTCGGTCAATAATGTCAAGCCCAGCCCGGCGGCGACGATCAGCAGGATGAACAGCGTGATCGCCGTAGGGTTGGCCGAGAAATTCTGGATTTTGGATCCTTCGCTTCGCTCAAGGACAGGTTTTGGATTTTGGAGTGCTAGCTCACCCTCCAGAATCAACATCTGGGCATCCACAACCGAGAGTGCGGAGGTCAGGCGGAGCTTTTGGAAAATCAGGAAGATGCTGGCCCCAATCAGCACTGTTAGGAACAGCGTAGTCCACCACTGGAATATGGTGGAGACCAGTGCCAGCGGGACCGCGATCAAGACAATCGCCCAGCCGTCAGGGCTCAGCCAGGACACCCGGCGCGGATCATGCCACCAATCGCTGAACTGTGCGGTGAGGAAGCCAAGAATGGCAAACAGCGGGAGACCGAACATCACCAGGTATTGGGCCAGATGCGTCTTGACCAGCAGCACGGGCCGCAGCCCACCCGCCTGGGTCTGGAAGCCGACGTAGAACGGCAGGTATAGCAGCAACCCCAGGGCGATAATGCCTAACGCAGTCACCGCCACGTTGCCCAGCCAGGCGGCGTCAAAAGCGCCGCGCCACAGTCGCTCCCGCAGAGCGTACGCCGCGATGAAGATCAGTGAGTACGTCGGGAAGTCCCAGCTATTAAGGAATCCGAGGGCACCGAGAATAAGCGCGGGCATGATCAAGGGTGAAAGGCGAGCGAATAGAGTTTCGAGTTTCGGGTTTCGAGTTTCAGGTTTCAGGCCCATGTCTTTCTCGGATCTCGGAACTCGAAACTCGAAACTTTCGGCTCGAATCACGTTTAGTGCCAGGGCCAGCGCCAGCAACCCGAAGGGCAACGCCAGCACGTGGGGATGGAGGTCCCCCAGCAAGAAACTGAA
>JBBITV010000037.1:10847-15074 GCA_037440585.1 Chloroflexota bacterium | reverse complement strand
CGTTCCTGCCAGGGTGCGGGAAGTCAATTCACCCGAGGTGATGGGTTTCCCGGTAGAGAGCAGCAACCTGGACGCCCTGACAAAGGACGTCGTCCACGTGCTCGCATATCTCAGCGACGTGGGACACTTGCCATCCTGCCTGTTCGTCTTGCCGACTGAGGAAGTCATTCCCGTGTACAGCCTCGGGGGTGAGCTACGCGCGCGCTACAAGGAGGGACCGCTCTTTACCGCACCTGACATCGGCCCGCTGCGTGCCCGGCTGGGGGAATACCTGCAAGCCAGCCGGTGCATCCAGTCGTTAGGCGAGCTCACTCTGCTGGCGGTCTCGCCGGGCGACCTCAGCCTGGTGCTACCCACCTGTATTCTGGCGCGCTCGATTGAGGCACGCAACTGGCTGCCCGCCTTCCCACACGGCGACAGCCTGTCAGTCCATGTGGACGACCGCACGTTTGAGGTGCCCAGGAACGGCGGTGAGGAGGTCTTCGACCTCCACGCCGAAATCGGTCGCTACCTGGCCGGGCGCCAGCGCCTGCGCGAGCCACACGAGTTGCGCGTACGCCAGGTGGGGCGGGATCTCTGGGATCAGCTGCAGGGAATATTGCAGCCCCACCCCCGCCGCCTGGTCTACTACCTGGAACAGGACGAGCGCCTGGCGAAGGCACACATTCCTGTATTCGAGAACCGCCACGCCCTGGTCGCTCCCCAGCCGTCGCCGTTCGGATACGTGCTGCACCTGGCACCGGACCTGTGGGAGCTGCAGCGGCTGGTGGCCGATGAACTGCAGCGGAGCAGGGTATTGGCAAGCCCGGAACACCTGATCATTCAATAAACGTTCAACGTTCAACGTTCAACGTTCTAACGTTCAACTCGTAGGAGGAAACCATGGTTGTCATAGGTATGCTTCTCGGTATTGTAATCCTCGCGGGCCTGGTGGTGCTGTGGGCCTGGCGTTTCACTAAGGCCGGACCGAACGAAGTGCTGATCATCTCGGGCAGGTCACGCACCATTGTAGACGCTGAGGGCCGCAAACGGACGGTCGGCTATCGCCTGGTGCGCGGCGGTGGCACGTTCGTATGGCCGATCCGCGAGCGCGTGCAGCGGCTCACGCTAGAGCTACTGACCGTCGAGGTCCGTACCCCAGACGCCTACACCGCCCAGGGCGTTAAGCTCCTGGTCGACGGCGTCGCACAAATCAAGGTCAGAGGCGACGACGCCTCGATCGCCATGGCGGCGGAGCAATTCCTGTCAAAATCGCCAGACGACATCAAGCGCGTCGCCTTGCAGGTGGTGGAAGGCTACCTGCGGGCTGTGTTGGGCACGCTGAACGTTGAGGACATCTACCTTAAGCGTCAGGAGTTTGCACGGCGCGTGCGCGAGGTGGCTGCCGAGGACCTGTCTCGCATGGGACTGGATCTCGTTTCGCTGACGATCCGCCACGTGGCCGACGAGCACGGTTACCTGGAAGCGTTGGGCAAACCGCGCGTCGCCCAGGTCAAGCGGGATGCCGTCATCGGCGAGGCCGAGGCCGAGAAGGTGGCTCAAACCTATCGCTTCGAAGCCGAAACCAAGATCGCCGAGGCGCGGCGCGACATGGAGATGAAACAGGCGGAGTTCATGGCCGCCGTGCGCCAGAGGCAGGCCGAGGCCGACCTGGCTTACGATCTCCAGAAGTTCAAGACCAGCCAGGCCGTGAAACGGGAAGAGATCGCCGTCCAACTGGTGGCCAAGACCCTGGAGATCGAGCTCGAGGAAAAGGAAATCGAGCGGCAGCGGCACGCCCTGGCCGCTCAAGTAGAAAAGCCAGCCGACGCCGAGCGATACCGCATCCAGGCCCTGGCTGAGGCGACCCGCTACCAGCTTGAGGCCCAGGCGGCCGGCGAGGCGGAGGCCATCCGCGCCCGGGGTTTCGCCGAAGCCGAAGCGCTCAAGGCCAAGGGTTTGGCCGAGGCTGAAGCGATGAATCACAAAGCCGGCGCCTGGAAAGAGTACAACGAGGCCGCTGTCACCGAAATGGTTGTCGACGTCCTGCCCAAGCTGGCCGGCGCCATCGCCCAGCCGCTCTCCAAGACCGACAAGATCGTCATCGTCGGCGGCGGCAATGGCCACGGCACCGGGGCGTTCAAGGTCACCCAGGACGTGGCCGAGATCATCGCCCAGCTCCCGACGGTCGTGGAGTCGTTGACAGGCGTCAAGCTTGGCCAGTTAGTGGACCGGTTGCCAGGGCTCAAGGCAGGTGAGATCGAGCCAGGCACCAATAGCTGATAGCCGATAGCTGATGGCTGATAGCCGATAGCTGATGGCTGATGGTTCATCGCCATCTGCCATCCGCCATCTGCCATCCGCCATCTGCCATCCGCCATCTGCCATCTGCCATCTGCCATCTGCCATCTGCCATCTGCTATCAGCCATCGGCTAGGAGGAGAGCAACATGATCGACCTATTGCAAAAAACCACCCGCAGCCTGGGGCTGCCAGAGGTAGCCCTCCCACTCAACGGGCACAAGAAGGACGAGAAGCCCATCACCAGTCCCCACGACGGCCTGGAATTCGCGCGGCGGCAGCAGGTCGCCATTGTTGATTTGAAGTTCATCGACTTGCCGGGCACCTGGCAGCACTTCAGTATCCCGGTGACCCATCTCAAGGAGGACGTGTTCGAGGAAGGACTCGGGTTCGATGGATCAAGTATCCGGGGCTTTCAGGAGATCCACGAGAGCGACATGATCCTGATCCCCGACCCGGCCACGGCGATCATCGACCCCGTGTGCGAGATGCCCACGTTGAGCCTGATCTGCCACGTCTACGACCCGGTGACTCTTGAACCGTACAGTAGGGACCCACGCTATGTTGCCCGCAAGGCCGAGCGCTTCCTGGTGGCCACCGGCATTGCGGACGTGAGCTACTGGGGTCCTGAAGCCGAGTTCTTCATTTTCGATAACGTCCGGTTCGATCAAGACCAGCACAGCGCGTACTATTACGTCGACTCCGACGAAGGCGCGTGGAATAGCGGGCGGAACGGTGACCGGCCTAACTCGGGCTACCGGCCGCGGTATAAAGAGGGGTATTTCCCTGTCCCACCGACGGACAGCCTGCAGAACCTGCGTTCGGACATCATCGTGCGCATGCTGGCGGCCGGCGTCGACGTAGAGGTGCACCACCACGAGGTGGCCACCGCTGGCCAGTGCGAGATCGACATGCGGTTCACTTCACTGACCCGGATGGCGGACCAGCTCATGCTCTATAAGTACATCATCAAGAACGTCGCCCTGGCGCATGGGAAGACGGCGACCTTCATGCCCTAGCCGCTGTTCCAGGACAACGGCTCCGGGATGCATACCCACCAGAGCCTGTGGAAGTCAGGCACCAACCAGTTCTTCGATCCAGAAGGCTACGGCGGCCTCTCTCAGGCGGCACTGTGGTACATCGGTGGGCTGCTGAAGCATTCGGCGGCGCTCCTGGCCTTCTGTGCGCCGACGACCAACTCGTACCGCCGGCTGGTGCCAGGCTACGAGGCGCCGGTCAACCTGGTCTACAGCCAGCGCAACCGGAGTGCTGCCATTCGCATCCCCCTCTACTCGTCCAGCCCCAAAGCCAAGCGCATCGAGTACCGCTGCCCGGACCCGAGCTGCAATCCCTACCTGGCTTTCGCCGCCATGCTCATGGCCGGCCTGGACGGCATCCAGCACCGGCTCGACCCCGGCCTGCCAATGGATGTTGACCTCTACGAACTGCCGCCTGAGGAGCTGGCGAAGATCAAGACGGTCCCGGGCTCGCTGGCCGAGGCGCTGGAGGCTTTAGAGGCCGACCATGAATTCCTGCTAAAGGGCGGCGTGTTCACCCAGGACCTGATCGACACGTGGCTCGAGCAGAAGCGGAAGCGCGACGTGGACCCAGTCCGGCTCCGCCCACACCCGTACGAGTTCCTGCTATACTACGATGCCTAAGCACATATCCCAAAAGTAATTCCGGCCTCGGGAACACTACAACGGATTAGGGGAAGGAACGGATTGCTCAGACTCCGAAATCCGTTCCTTCCTCTAATCTGCTGTAGTGTTTTCCGGGAATACCGCACCCCCGGAATCACTTTTGTGATACGTGCCTAAGGGAGGGAAGTGTCAGGGGGTTAGGTCGGCTACCAGAGGCAGCCGACCTAACCCCAATACGGTTCAGCTAAGGCAGGAGTCGACGGGTTATAACGAGGGATTTGAAGGCTTTTGGGGTAAAACACCCA
>JBBITV010000037.1:0-10837 GCA_037440585.1 Chloroflexota bacterium | reverse complement strand
ATTTTGGTTCATCATTGGGGTGTTTTGTTGTTTTTCGGGGTTTTATTGGCTGTTTGTGGGCCTCCCCCCGTCAAAACCCCTCGACTCCAGGACGCTAACTGAACCGTATTGGACCTAATCCCCTTTTCACAATTTGACAATTCCAGCGCTTTCTGCTATACTTGCTCCGCATTTAGCTATTTGAATAAGTCAGGTGGGCGACCACCTGCAGGCCGGGAAGCCTTTGGACGCCAGCTCGACAATCGCTGGTCCAAAGGCTTTTTTTGGTCTTTCTCCAATAAAGGAGTTAAGACGATCCTGGGTCGAGGGGCCTGAGGGATCGTACCGGGCTGGTAGAGGTCGACCTCTACCAGCCCTCTACGAACCTCCTATACGCCGATGGCCCCCGGCCTATTCATAACATAACATGGAGGAAACCGGCCGATTTTCTGGCTGGTTGCGTGAGCAGGACACATGGGTCCTGCATCACGTTCAAACGAAGGGAGATCCCTCAAACCCCTCACCAAAGGAAGGAGTTGTACCATGGCCACCGCAGTTAAGACCCCAAAAACCGAGGCCAAGGCGGCCAAGTCCGCAGTCCTGTCGACGCCGAAGGACGTGATCGTGTTCGCCCGTGAGAAGGGCCTGCAGATCCTCGACGTCAAGTTTGTCGATCTGCCCGGGACCTGGCAGCATTTCTCGATGCCGATCACCGAGTTGACCGAGGACCTGTTTGAAGACGGCGTCGGATTCGATGGCTCCAGCATCCGTGGCTTTCAGACCATCGACGAGAGCGACATGCTCCTGATCCCGGACCCGACGACCGCTTGTGTGGACCCGGCCACATCGATCCCGACCTTGAGCATCATCTGCAACGTTTTCGACCCGGTCACCCGCGAGCCCTATACGCGTGACCCGCGCCACATCGCAAAGAAGGCCGAGGCATACCTGAAGGCGACGGGCATCGCCGATGTCAGCTACTGGGGACCCGAAGCCGAGTTCTTCATCTTCGACAGTGTCCACTACGACCAGAACCCGTATAGCTGCTACTACTTCGTGGATTCCGAAGAAGGTATCTGGAACAGCGGTTTTCCCCTGGGTGGCCAGGGCTTCCTGGGCAATAGCGGCGGCAACAGCATTCGCAAGAACCTGGGCCACCGGCCGCGCTGGAAGGAAGGCTACTTCCCCGTCGCCCCGGCCGACACCCTGCAGGACATCCGCTCGGAGATCATTCTGAAGCTCATCGAAGTGGGCGTGGACGTGGAGGTGCACCACCACGAGGTGGCCACGGCCGGCCAGGGCGAAATCGACATGCGCTACACCACGCTGACCAGAATGGCCGACAACCTGATGATGTACAAGTACATTATCAAGAACGTGGCCCGCGCCCACGGCAAGACGGCCACCTTCATGCCCAAGCCCTTGTTCGGCGACAACGGCTCGGGGATGCACACCCACCAGAGCCTGTGGAAGAACGGCAAGAACCTGTTCTACGCTCCAGAAGGCTACGCCTTGATCTCCCAACTGGCCAAGTGGTACATCGGCGGGCTGTTGAAGCACTCCCCGGCGCTGCTGGCGCTGGTCGCCCCGACGACCAACTCCTACCGCCGCCTGGTCCCGGGCTTCGAGGCGCCGGTTAACCTGATCTACTCGCAGCGTAACCGCTCGGCAGGGGTGCGCATCCCGATGTACTCCACCAGCCCCAAGTCGAAGCGTGTCGAGTACCGCATGCCTGACCCTTCGTGCAATCCCTATCTGGCCTTCGCGGCCCTGTTGATGGCCGGTCTGGACGGTATCCAGAACAAGATCGACCCGGGCGAGCCGCTGGATAAGGACCTCTACGACCTGGAGCCGGAAGAGGCGGCGAAGGTCAAGCAGGTACCGGGCTCGCTGACTGAGGCGCTGGATGCCCTCGAATCCGACCACGAGTTCCTGCTCAAGGGCGACGTGTTCACCGAAGACGTGATCCGCACCTGGATCTTGTACAAGCGGACCCGTGAGCTGGACCCCGTCCGCCTGCGCCCGCACCCGTACGAGTTCTTCTTGTATTACGACGTGTAAGGCATCTCGGGCAGGAAAATTAATGAAGTGGGGCGTGCCTTCAGTAACGGCACGCCCCACCTCGTTTTTGGACCGGATTTGGGACCGGTTCAAACGTTGACCCGCCTGTTGAGCGGTGCTATAATTCGCAGCGACGAATGGAAGCGTTCAATGACCAATGACCAATGACCAATGACCAACGGCTAATGACCACCGATCAACGACCAATGACCAACCCTCTCATTGGTCGTTGGTCATTGGTCATTGGTCGTTTCTTGTATCTGAGCTGCCCGGTCCTGTTTGCTCTCGGTCTGCTCCTGATTCCGCACGCACTTGTCCACTCTCAAGCTCCGCTTCCTCCGCTGCCTCCGCGCATCCTGCCCACGCCGACGCCTCAGCCCCCGCCCCTGGCTCCGCTACCCTCGCAGGAAACTCCACTGGCCATTGAGCCCGATTTGCTCAAAACAGCCCTGACGTCGCAGGAAGGTGCGCTGCGCTACATTGTGTATCTCCGGGCACAGCCCAGACTGGACGACGCCGCACGCCTGGCGGACCGCCCGGCCCGGCTGCAGGCGATTGTCGCACACCTCCAGGCCACAGCCCAGGCGGCACAGGCACCTTTACGCGCCGAGCTGGCCGCCCGCCAGGCCAAGGGCCAGGTCTACAAGTTCACCTCCTTTTGGGCAGTCAACGCCATCGCCGTCGAATCTGACGCCGATACCCTGTTGGCCATTGGCCGCCGGCCGGAGGTTGCCGTCGTGCGTCCGGATAGACGACGAGAACTGTTGGTGGGAGGAATAGACGGGTACCTATCTGTCAAGAACTCCGGCTCCACCGTTGAATGGAATATTGCCCGGGTGAGCGGGGACAAGGTGTGGCGCGCACTGGGCATCGACGGCACAGGGACTGTGGTGGCCAGCATGGATACCGGAGTCGACTGGCAGCATCCGGCGCTGGTGAAGCGCTACCGTGGCTACAACCCCAAAGGCCTGCCACAACACCGGGGAAACTGGGCCTCGACCACGGACGAAGAATACCTTTACCCGGGCGACGGCAATGGTCACGGCACCCATACCACCGGCATCATGGTCGGCGAGGGCGGGATCGGGATGGCGCCAGGCGCTCAGTGGATCGCCGTCAAGGTGTTTCACGACCAGGGCTACACCTACGATAGCTGGCTACATGCCGGTTTCCAGTGGCTACTGGCACCTGACGGCGACCCAACTCTGGCGCCAGACGTGGTTAACGCGTCGTGGGGGAGTGAAATCAGTCAGGACGACGTCTTTCGGCCCGAGCTCGCCGCCCTGCGCGCTGCCGGCATTGTTCCCGTTTTTGCCGCAGGCAATCATGGCAGCAAACCTGGCAGCATTGCCTCCCCGGCCAGCCTGGCCGAGGCCTTTTCTGTCGGCGCGACCGATGCCGAGGATGACGTTGCCAATTTCAGCAGCCGTGGCCCTTCACCTTGGGGCCAGATCAAGCCTGAGGTCGTTGCACCCGGTGTCGAGATCCGCTCAAGCATGCACGGCGGCGGATACAAGACCTGGAATGGCACCTCTATGTCAGCTCCCCACGTCGCCGGCCTGGTCGCCCTGTTGCGCCAGGCCAATCCCAACCTGAGCGTGACGGCCACCACGCAGATCATTACGAGCACCGCCGTCCCGCTGAAGGTACCGGGACCCAACAACACCTCCGGTTGGGGACGGATCGACGCCTACCGGGCCGTAGCCACGGTCGTCCAGGCGGGCGTGCTGACGGGGCGGGTTACCCGGGCGAACGATGGCCGGCCATTGCCAGGGGCTACAATTATGGTGGGTGAGCCAGGCGAGCTTGCGCTACCCCTCGGCATCACCGACGCCACCGGTTATTACACACTCACCTTGCGTAGTGCAACTTATGACATCACAGCTCAGGCATTCGCCTTCAACAGTCGCACAGCAACTCGCGTCAAGATCCAGACCGGTACGGTACGCCACCTCGACTTTACACTTGAGCTGGCACCGGTCGGCGTACTATTCGGGCGCGTCACCGACGATTCCAGCCAGGCCCCACTGGCAGCGGAGATCGTCGTCCCTGGCACGCCAGTCAAGGTCTCGACCGATCCGCTAACCGGCGCCTACAGCACATTTCTGCCCCCGGGCGACTACCGGGTCGAGGCCCGCAGCGAGGCCCACCGCATCAGTCGTGTGTCCGTCGTCATTACCCGCGATCAGGGCCACAAACAGGATTTCGCCCTGGCCGCGGCCCCGCGCATCCTGGTCGTCGACAGCGGCGCCTGGTATTATCGCAGCCAGCTTGCTTATTTTGAACAAGCCCTGGGCGATCTCGGCTATCTCTATGCGGTGTGGCGCATCAAGGAAGACAAGCATGGTGCGCCCAAGCTTGCCGACCTGGCGCCCTACGACCTGACCATCTGGTCATCGCCCCAAGATGCACCGGGCCTCGTCGGGGCAGCGGCAACCATCACCCAATACCTCCACGCTGGCGGGCGACTTTTCCTGACCGGCCAGGATATTGGCTATTGGGATGGTAGGGGCACCGGGCAAAGTTATTATCGAGATTTCCTGAAAGCCCGTTTCGTGAAAGATGACGCGGGTGTGCGGAACGTCGTGGGAGCCGTGGGCGACGTATTCTCAGGTCTCAATTTGAAACTGGAGGGCCGGGGTGGCGCGGACAATCAGACGGCACCGGATGTCATTGAGTCCGTCGATTCCATGCAGGCGACCGCCGTCTTTCAGTATCCCAACGGCGAGAGCGCCGGACTGCGGGCTGGCGTATGCCGGCCATATCGTGCGGTGTACCTGGCTTTCGGACTGGAGGGTATCGACGAGCGGCCAACTCGTGCCGAGGTTCTGGGCCGTGCTATCGACTGGCTAAGCGCCCCACCCCCCGCCGCCGACTTTGACCTTCAACTCCTCAACTCTTCGCCCCGGCCAAGGCAGGTTCCTTCCCCTGGCACGGCGTGGGTTACGGAGGTGATCACCGCGCCGGGACGTAGCGTTACGTATACCCTGGCGTTGCGCAACCTCGGCCGCACTGAGGATACCTACACCCTGTCTGTCCTGTTCGATGCCTGGCCGGCCAGCCTGTGGACGCCGGATTTTCAGCAACTGCTCACGAACACTTTGACCCTATCCTCCTGTAACGTGAGCACGCTAGGTCTACGCGTAGACGTGCCAGCAGATGCCGCCTGGAATGTCAGCAACACCTCCGCCATATCTGTCACCTCCCGCCTGCTGGCGAGCGGCGAACGCCTTGCCTCACGCACCATCAGCATAAGGACCAAGACCCCGGCCCCTATTCTGTTGGTGGACGACGACCGCTGGTATAACGTCGAAGAATCCTACCAAAGCACGCTGCAGGCGTTAGGTTATCCCTTCGATACGTGGACAGTCGGTTGGAATCCTGGCGAAGCCGATGGTAGCCCGAGCCTGGAGCGACTGGCGATGTATCCCCTGGTTATTTGGAACACCGGTTACGACTGGTTCCAAACCCTCGTGCCAGCCGAGGAATCCCGGCTGGCGCAGTACCTCAACGGGGGCGGCAGGCTGTTCTTATCCTCCCAGGACTACCTGTTCACAGCAGGGCTGACACCCTTCGGCGTCAACTATCTTGGTGTCCTGACTTACACCGAGGATTTCAGCAGCACCGTAGTTTCCGGTGCTCCGGGTAGTCCTATCGCCGATGGCTTGGGTCCATACGAGCTGGTCATCCCCTTTGGTACGCTAGGTGATGCCGGCAATCACAGCGACGGTCTGACACCCACGCCATCCGCCCGGGCGGCGTTCGTCGGCCAGGACAGACAGATTGTGGGCGTGACCCTGGATGCACCGGACCACACTTTTCGCACCGCTTTCTTTGCCTTCCCCTTTGAAGCCCTGCCGGCGCCCGGGGCGACTGAGGTTGCGTCGCGATTGGTCCCCTGGCTCAGTCCCCTGGGTGCCTCTAGCCTGGCAGTGGACCGGACGAATGTTGCAGAGGGCAAACAACTCACCTACACGGTAGTCTTGCGCAACGATGGCCCATGGCCCGCGCGGCAAATGGCTGTGTTGAACCCACTTCCCACAGGGACGACCCTGGTCACCGGCACCCTGACCGGCGATGCGCAATTCGACCCGGCCCTCAATCAGGTCACCTGGCAGGGTGAACTCCCGCCGCGCCGGACGCATCGCATCACGTATCGACTCGCCTTGCCCCAGGTAGTCACGCCTGGCACGCAAGTCGTGAACCACCTGGTGCTTGAAGACAGCACCCATATACCCATCACACGCACCGTGGTCACACGGGTCAACGTGCCGGATTTAACCGCCTCGACACTTTGGGTAAATCGCCAATCCGCAGGCCGGGGTGATGTACTTGATTACCTGATCATCTTGCGGAATGCAGGGACACTGGACGCCGCGTCTGTCGTACTGACTGATACCTTGCCAGCAGGCGCCGACCTCATTCCAGAATCCCTGTATACTTCGGACGGGCACGTCGAGGTACGCAACGATCGTGTCGTGTCCTGGACAGGCAGCGTCCTGCGCCAGCCGGTGCAGGTGGCAATCTCGTACCAACTCCGGGTCCGCCCCGATTTCCCTGGCGGATTTCTGGTCAACACCGTAGAGGTAGATGACGGTTTCGGCAATCGCCACACCATGCGAAGCAGCGTGCTGGTTCCGAGTTATGTGTACTTGCCGCTGTTCCAGTTGGGACCCAGATAATAAATGAGCCGTGGAGCTGTCCCATGCCTCCAATCATTACCCTGACAACTGACTTCGGGACCGCCGACGGATACGTCGGCGCGATGAAAGGGGTCATCCTCAACATCCACCCAGGAGTGACCATCGTCGACTTGAGCCATGAAATCCCGCCACAGAACGTCCGGCAGGCGGCTTTCGTCCTGCACACAGCCGCGCCTTACTTCCCCGCTGGCACGATTCACCTGGCGGTGGTCGATCCAGGGGTCGGAAGTGCCCGGCGGCCTATCGCCATCCAGATCCCGGGCGCAACCCTGGTCGGCCCCGACAACGGCCTTTTCTCTTTCTTCCTCACTGAACGGCCTGCAGGCTCGCGATCGATTATTCAACTAACCCGGCCGGCTTTTTGGTTGCCGGCTCCAAGCCACACGTTCCACGGTCGTGATATCTTCGCCCCTGTCGCCGCGCACCTCGCCCGTGGTGTGCCTATAACCGATTTGGGCGATCCCATCGACGACCCGGTGGTTTTCCCAATTCCGCAACCCAAGATGCGGCTGGATGGCGCCGTGGTGGCCCACGTCTTACACATCGATCACTTTGGGAATCTCGTCACCGACGTACGCGCAACCGGTCCAATGGCGCCGCACCTCGGAGCGGAGACCACTGTGGAAATCGCCGGCAGGCGCATCGCCGGTGTCCGCCAGACTTTTGCAGACGTAGCGACTGGCGAGCCGGTCGCCTACGTTGGCAGCAGCGGCTACCTGGAAATCGCCATCCGGCAGGGCAACGCCGCAGCCGTGCTGGGTGTAACGACCAGCGATGAGCTAGTGATCCGGCAAAAATGAATATGGAAAGGAGACCACATGGAGCAATTCATCATCGACGGCGGTCGTCCTTTGAATGGGACCGTAATACCCAGTGGCAACAAGAACGCGGCCCTGCCGTTGCTGGCGGCCACCTTGCTAACTGACCAACCGGTGGTGCTGCACAACGTACCGCACATCCGCGATGTCGAGACGATGTGCCACCTGCTGGCTGACCTGGGGGTGGACGTTGAGGATCGCGGTGGGCACACCGTTGCGTTCCACGCCCGCGAGGTGCGCAAGGTGGCGTTGGACCCGGCCTTGTCCAAGGAAATCCGCGCCTCGGTCCTCCTCGCCGGGCCGATGCTGGCGCGGGTGGGGCAGTTGAGCTTGCCACCACCGGGCGGCGACGTGATCGGCCGGCGGCGGGTGGACACGCACCTGCTGGCGCTACAGGCCCTGGGCAGCCAGATCGACGCCGACGGCCAGTTCGAGCTGCGCGTGCCAACGGTGCTCAAGGGCGCCGACATTCTGCTTGACGAGATGAGCGTCACAGCGACGGAAAACGCGGTCATGGCGGCGGTCCTGGCCCGCGGCCAGACCATCATCCGCAACGCCGCTTCCGAGCCCCACATTCAAGACCTCTGCAATTTCCTGAACCAGGCCGGCGCACGTATCTCAGGCGTGGGCACTAACACCCTCGTCATCGAAGGTGTGGAGTGTCTGGGTGGCGGCGAGTTTACCATCTCACCCGATTACATCGAAATCGGCAGTTTCATCGGCCTGGGCGCGGTGACTTTCGGCGAGATCCGGATCAAAGGTGTCATCCCGGACCAGCTCCGGATGATCAAAATGGTGTTCGAGCGCCTTGGCGTGCGGATGCGCTTCGATGGCCAGGACCTGGTGGTCGCCAGCGGCCAGCGCCTGCAGGTGCAAGACGATGCTGGCGGCGCCGTGCCGAAGATCGAGGATATGCCCTGGCCCGGTTTTCCCACCGACCTGATGAGCATTGCCATCGTCGTGGCGACGCAGGCGGCAGGCACAGTCCTGATTCACGAGAAGTTGTTCGAGAACCGCCTGTACTTCGTTGACCGGCTGATTGGCATGGGCGCGCGCATCATCCTGTGCGACCCGCACCGGGCGGTCATTGTCGGCCCCTCGCAGCTTCACGGCGACCGGTTGGAGAGCCCGGACATCCGGGCGGGGATGGCGCTGCTCATCGCCGCCCTGTGTGCCGAGGGCCGGAGCGTGATTCGCAACATCGGGCAAATCGACCGGGGGTACGAGCAAATTGAGAAGAAGCTGCAAGCGTTGGGGGCGGCGATTGAGCGGGTGAGAGTATAATAGGGTCTGGAGTGCGCATTCTGAAGCTGGCGCGGACGGTTGGGGACCCTTCGCTTCACTCAGGGCAAGCTCTGGCGGGAGATGAGCAGATCAAGACACATCACCTGGCGGAGGCGATTCAGTACCGGCCACGGCGGAGGGAGTAGGGCAGACCGAGGATCATAGAGCGGTCTGCAGATCCCGGTCCAGCGTATCCAGATCCACCAACAGCGCACCGTGAGCCTGACCCTCAGCCTGAGCCGCTTCGGTGAAGCCGGCTCTGGCGAAGAAGGCGTAGTGGACCGTCCAATGCGTGCCATCGTCGGGTAGTCGCTGGAGCAGCTTGGGACCCTTCTTCTCGATGAGCTCTCGCACCACGTCTCGGCCCACCGGCTCTGCCCCCCATTTACACTCGCCCAATAGAACCGTCCGCGCTCGCCAGCCAACGGCAACGACGTCTACCTGCACGCCACTACCCCAATGGGCACCTACCCGGTCCGGTGAGAAGGGCAGGCGACCAGCCCGGGCCTGAGCCAATACCCAGGCGCGGCACAGCTCCTCAAAAGATGTTTCACCCACGAAGGCCCGCAACTGTTCACTGATGAGCTCCCACAGGCGGTCGTTCAGCCCCTGTTCCAGCAGGCCCTGGTTGGGCCAGATGAAACGGAAGTAGAAACGCAAGTAGTGGTCAGCCAGGACGTAACGACCCAAGCGCGAGGTCGCCCGGTCAGCCTCGGGGACAGTGGCCGGGAGCTCGCGCCGGACAAAGCCTAGCTCCTGCAGGCGGGCCAGGTAGGGGTCGGCCTGCGATGACAATGTATTGGCGGTCGGTCGCCAGCCGGGCCACCTGCTCGAAGGCGCCAGACCAGTGGTCAAAGGCAAAGGTGGAGGGAACCACATCGGTCGGATGGACTTGACGCCAGACGGCCTGGGAGAACTGGCGCAGTAGCAGGGACGCCGGGGCACGGCTGGCGACCCAGTAGAGGTAGGGTCGGCCACTGCGCCGGGCCCATTCGAGCAAGAGCGTGGTCTTACCCAACCGGCGCCGGCCGCTCACGGCCAACAGATGCGCTCCCGGCTCTTCCAGAAGTAGATCGAGTTCGGCCAGTTCCTTCTCGCGGTCGATCAGCAAGGCCACCTCCTCTGTTGATCCTAAACGTGTTTATCCTAATATAGATTAGGATGTTCCAAACGTCAGACCAGGCTGAGGTTCTGGCAAGATTATCCACCGACCATAGGGAACCTCCCTACTGCCCTGTCGATTGAAGATGCCTCGAAGGTGACTCATCACGATGTAGTGATCGCCGTCACATCTTCCGGTGTGAACAGGTGCACCATCTCCTCGTCCACGCCTTCGACCTGGACCTGACCAAAGGCTCTGGCAAAGAAGGCATAGTGGACCTCCCACCGTGAAGTGTCTCCCTGTAACCACAGCAATCCTTTTTCTATCAGCGCATTCAGGTCCTCGGTCGTCACATGGGTGGCGCGCCAGCGTGCTTCACCGAACACCACCTGTCGTTCGCTACGATTCACTCCTACTACGTCCACCTGGGCCCCGCGCGTCCACCAGGCCCCTACCTCCTGGACGGGAAACGGAATCTGCCCCTGGCCGGAGGCAACCAGGAGATGTTGGCGTGCAATCGTTTCCCAAACCGGTGCCACGATATAGGGCAGATTATTGCGGATCTCGCTCAATGTCTCGGCCTGGCGCTGATTGATCTCCAGCAGGGCCCGGTGAGGAGCCACCCAACGATGCCAGAAACGCAGGAAAGGATCGAGAATATGATAAGTTCCCTGGCGGCCCTCATCGCGCACGTGGGCCAACGGCCGGCGATGTTCTACCAGCCCGATGGCTTGCAGGTCGTTCAGATAGTGCTGCGTGGCTGCCAACGTCAGATGCGCCGTGGCGGCGATGTCGCGCCGGTGATGAGCGCCAGAGGCAATCGCTTCCAACACCCGGCTGAAGACATCCACTTCGCCCTTCAGTTCCTCGTGTAGTAACAAGCGGACCTC
>JBBITV010000036.1:2468-15121 GCA_037440585.1 Chloroflexota bacterium | reverse complement strand
GAGAAGGACCTGTGGAAAGCGTATCGCGGCGCGTACAGCCAGGAGCCGTTCGTGCGCATCGTCCACGAGCGGCAAGGGGTGTACCGCCACCCGGAACCGAAGATCCTGGCCGGCTCCAACTACGCCGACGTCGGCTTCGCCCTGGACGAGGCGACGGGCCGGGTGGTGTCTATCTGCGCCATCGATAACCTCATGAAAGGCGCGGCGGGTTCGGCGGTCCAGGCGATGAATGTCATGTTAGGGTTTGAGGAGACGGCGGGGCTAGAGTTCCCAGGGTTGCACCCAATCTAGTACTTCTCTAGATCGGGACAAGACCCAGACTGATCTTCAGGGCCTCGTCCACACGGGCCATCGTCTCGTCGGACAGGCGGCCCCAGTAACGCCCTAGTCGAGAACGATCCACGCTCCTGATCTGGTTGAGCAGGACCAAGGAGTCATTTGTCAGGCCGCCTTCAGGCGCCTTGACTTCAACGTTGACGTCGAAGCGGGCGTGGGTGCCGCTGGTGATGGCGGCCACGATGATGATGGGGCTGTAGCGATTACCAATGTCGTTCTGGATGACCAGGGCCGGCCGTGCCTTGCCTTGTTCGGCATCCCGCACCGGCTCGAAGTCTACCGTGAAGATGTCGCCGCGCCGGATCGGTTGAGCCATGGCTCAACCCTCCGGTTCGTAGGGATGGATGTGTCGTTCCCAGGTTTCTTCTTCGAGGGGACGCCACTCTTCGGCTAATGCCCGATCTACTTCGGCGTTGGCCAGATATCCAGTCTTCAGACGCTCTCGTAGTGCCTGGCGACGACGAATCTCGAGGTAAGTACTTACAGCCTCGGCGATGAACTTGCTGTACCCGCGCGGTGGTACCTCTTTGCGCACGGCGTCCATGACTGCTTTGGGCAAGGTTAGTGTGACTTTTTCGGTTATCATCTTTTACTCCTTCTTGTTGGTACAGGTGACTGTATAAATTATACAGCCAGTTGGTTAGTAAGTCAATTTGACCTTTAGGAGCCTGCGATGTTGGTCATTAAGGTCGGCGGAAGTCAGGGGATTAACTACGATGTGGTCTGCGCGGACGTTGCCGCGCTGGTGCGCGACGGCGTGCGGATCGTGCTGGTCCACGGCGGCTCGCACGAGACCAACGTGATCTCCGAGCGGCTAGGCAAGCCGCCGAAGATGCTGACGTCGGTCTCGGGCTACACCAGCCGCTACACCGACCGGGAGACGCTGGAAATCTTCGCGATGGTCTACGCAGGCAAAATGAACAAGATCATCGTGGAGAAGCTGCAGAAGCTGGGTGTCAACGCCGTCGGGCTGTCGGGGGTGGATGGGCGGCTGCTGGAGGGGCCGCGCAAGGCGGCGATCACCGTGATCGACGGCGGAAAGAAGCGCGTCATCCGCGACGACTTTACGGGCAAGGTCGAGCGGGTCAACGTCGAGCTGCTGTGGCTGCTGTTGGAGCATGGCTACACGCCGGTGGTCGCACCGCTGGCCATCAGCACCGAGAGCGAGGCGATCAACGTAGATGGCGACCGGGCGGCGGCGATGATCGCGGCCGCGCTGGGCGCGGAGCAGTTCATTATTCTGTCGAACGTACCTGGCCTGCTGCGCAACTTCCCCGACGAGTCCAGCCTGATCCGGCACATTCCAAAAGATCGGATTGAGGAGTCCATGACGTTTGCCGAGGGGCGGATGAAGAAGAAAGTGATGGGCGCCGCGGAGGCGCTGGCGGGCAGCGCGGTGAAGCAGGTGATCTTCGCCGACGCGCGAGTTGAGGCGCCCATCCGCGCGGCTTTGGCTGGGAAAGGCACGGTGATCGAGTGAGACCATATCGTTTTTATCAGGTAGATGTGTTCACCGACCGGCCTTTCGGCGGGAACCCGCTGGCGGTCTTCCCCGAGGCCGAGGGGCTTTCCGACGCGGAGATGCAGGCCATCGCCCGGGAGATGAATCTTTCCGAGACGACGTTCGTCCTGCCGCCGACTGACCCGAAAGCCGATGTGCGGGTGCGTATCTTCACGCCGGCGGCGGAACTGCCGTTCGCCGGGCACCCGGTCCTGGGGACACATTTTGTCCTGGCGCAGACGGGGCGCTACCGGCTGCAAGCACCGGTCACGCGGGTCTGGGGTCAACTGGGGCTGGGCACGCTGCCGGTCGATCTGCACGTGGCGGGCGGCGAGGTGACGCGGGTGGTGATGACCCAGGCGCAGCCGCAATTCCTGGCGATTCTGCCCAACGTTGCGCCACTGGCGGACGCCCTCGGCCTGGCGCCGCAGGAGATCGAGGATACAGGCTTGCCGGTCCAACTGGTCTCGACCGGCCTGCCACAGTTGATGGTTCCCCTGCGCTCGCTCGCCGCCATCCGGCAAATTGCGCTAAATGTGGCGGACCTGAATACCATCTGCCGCCAGATCGGTACCGATTGCGTGATGGTGTTTACCCACGAAACCTTGTTCCCTGCCAACCAGGTGCACACCCGGATGTTTGCGCCGCTGCTGGGCGTCCTGGAGGATCCGGCGACGGGAAGCGCGAGCGGGGCACTGGGTGCATACCTGGTCCACCACCGCGCCGTGCCGCTCGGCGAGCCGACGACGTTCATCACGAGCGAGCAGGGCTATGAGATTGAGCGGCCGAGTACGCTGTTCATCGAGGTGGACCGGGAAGGCGAGGCGATTACCGCTGTGCGCGTCGGTGGGCAGGTGGTGACTGTTATCGAAGGCATCTTGCGGGTCTAAGGCCGGAGTCGAGGCTTTAGCCGGTTTGTCAGCCAAACGTCGTGCCGACTTTCGAGCCGAAATCCGGCTGAAGCCCAATAGCGCTAACTTTCTGTTCGGAGTCGAGGCTATAGCCGGCCGAGCGTTAGGCTAGAAGCCATGCGCTGAGAGAGCAAAGCCCTGCGGGCTAACCTCCAGCCCCGAAGGGGCTTCGCTCTTTCAGCCCATGGCTTCCAGCCTGGGGTTTTCTGGGCCGAAAAGTTAGTGCCATTGGGCTGAAGCCTCGACTCCAATCCATGGAGAGTGGACTTGAACTGGATGGAACTGGAAAACCAACACACCAGCGGCGTCTACCCCAAGCGCCCCGTCGTCATCGTGCGCGGCGAGGGGGCGCGGCTGTGGGACGACCAGGGACGCGAGTACATCGACTGCGTCGGCGGGCAGGGCGCGGCGAACCTGGGACATGCCAACCCCTACGTGGCCGAGGCCATCGCCGAGCAGAGCCGGCGGCTCATCTCGTGCACGGAAATCTTCTACAATGACCGCCGGGCCGAATTGCTGGCGAAGCTGGTCTCCATCGCCCCGCCAGGCCTGGAGCGCGCGTACCTGTGCAACTCCGGCGCCGAGGCCATCGAGGCGGCGATCAAGTTTGCCCGGCTTAGCACCAGGCGGACGGGAATCGTCGCGATGATGCGCGGGTTTCACGGGCGGACGATGGGCGCCCTTTCCGCCACCTGGGAGAAAGCCTACCGCGAGCCCTTCGAGCCCCTGGTGCCCGGCTTCACTCACGTCCCCTACGATAATCTGGAGCGCGCGGATGCGGCGATTACGGATCAGACGGCTGGCGTCATTGTCGAAGTCGTCCAGGGCGAGGGCGGGGTGCGGCCGGGCTCGGCGGAATTCCTGCACGGGTTGCAGCGACTGTGCCGCGAGCGCGGGGCGCTGTTGATCCTGGACGAGATCCAGACGGGGTTCGGGCGCACCGGGCGCATGTTTGCAGCGGAGCATCATGGATTGGAGCCAGACATTCTGTGTGTGGCCAAGTCGATGGCGGGCGGGCTGCCCATGGGTGCGACGCTGCTCGGGCCGCGCGTGGTCAATGTCGAACCGCTGATGCACGGGTCGACTTTTGGGGGCAATCCGCTGGCTTGCGCGGCGTCCCTCGCGGCCATTCGTTACATCGAGGACTACAACCTGCCGGGCCGTGCCGCTGAGTTGGGAGCATACACCCTGGGCCGGTTGCGAGAGCTGCAATCGCCCCTCATCCGGGACGTGCGCGGCCTGGGGCTGCTTATCGGGATCGAGCTCAAGCAAAAAGTGACGCCGATCCTGATGGCGCTGATGGAACGCGGCGTGCTGGCGTTGCCGGCGGGCGGAAACGTGTTGCGGTTGCTGCCACCGCTGGTAATCGAGCGGGCGGACCTGGATCGGGTAGTGAGCGCGATTCAAGAGGTGCTGCCGGCGCAACAAGCCTAGAGCTCAACAAAATGTTCACTATGCTGGCCTGGCGTAAACCCGATTATGTACCGGTGAGTCAGCCGCGTCTGGTGAGGGGCTCCGTATGATTGAGCCGGTCGATCTGCTCAAAGAACTCGTCTCTATCTACAGTCCATCCACTCTGGAGGCGCAGGCCGTCGACTACCTGGTCATGCAGATGCAGGCACTGGGATTCAATGCCTACCGTGACGCTGCCGGCAACGCCGTCGGCGTCCTGGGTAACGGGCCGCGCACGATCGTGCTGCTTGGCCATATGGACACGGTGCCAGGCTTTATCCCGCCCCGGCGCGAAGGGGGCCTGCTCTACGGGCGGGGCACGGTCGATGCCAAGGGACCACTGGCGGCGTTCGTAGTGGCCGCGGCTCAGGCAGGGGCGATCCCCGGCTGGCGAGTCGTCGTGATTGGCGCGGTGGAGGAGGAGTCGGCAACGTCGAAGGGAGCGCGCTATGCGGTGACGCAGTTCGCGCCGGAGGCGTGCGTCATCGGCGAGCCCAGCGGTTGGGACCGGGTGACCTTGGGCTATAAAGGCCGGCTACTGGTCCACTACCGGCTGGCACAGCCCATCGCGCATACGGCGGCCCAGGCGCGCAGCGCGTGCGAGGCGGTCGTCGCCTTCTGGCAACGTGTAGTTGCCTTCGCCGACGAATTCAACCATGACAAGCCGAACCTTTTCGATCAGGTTGACCCATCCCTCCGGCGGATTAACTCCTCGGACGATGGATTCCAGGAGACGGTCACGGCGCTGGTGGGTATCCGCGTCCCGTCAGGGTTGGAAATCGACCGTCTGAAGGCGGCGTTCCAGAGCATGGCCGAGGGGGCGGAGCTGAGCTTCAGCAGCGAGGAACCCGCCTTCCGCGCCGATAAGAATACCCCGTTAGTGCGAGCTTTTCTTAAAGGAATCCGTATCCAGGGCGGCCAGCCTGCGTTCAAGGTAAAGACAGGCACATCTGACATGAACGTCGTCGGCCCAGCCTGGGGTTGTCCGATCCTGGCCTATGGCCCGGGCGATTCGGCGCTAGATCACACGCCGGACGAGCATGTTGACCTCGAGGAATACTTGCGCGCAATCGCCGTACTCCGAGCCGTGCTCGAGGGACTGCCGACCGCTGGATCATAGCACGTTAACATAATGCGGTATCATCCATCCAATACTTCCAAAGGAGACCTGCCATGCCCAAGACTCAACGCCCCAAGACAGAGGTCACCGTTACCCAGCAGGATATCGACCGGATCTTGCAGGAGGCCGGATCGGATATCCTGGTTGCCGCTGCCGAGAAAGGGATCACGCTCCCGGATAAGTTCAGCCTGGCGGACTTCTGCAAGCTCTACCGCGGACAGATCCGGGAGATCCTGATGTTGATCCTTGCGATCTTGCGCACTATCCCAGGCCTCGGCCGCTACGCCAGTGCCCTGGCCATTGTCATCGCCCTGCTGGACGTCCTTTGTCCAGGATAACGATGACCAAATCCCAATGACCAAATCCCAATGACCAAATCCCAATGACCAAATCCCAATGACCAAATCCCAATGACCAAATCCCAAATCCCAATAGCCAAAGCTTGTTGGGATTTGGGATTTGGGATTTGGGATTTGGGATTTGGTCATTAGTCATTGGGATTTGATTTTGACACATCACGCATTTGGTGGTATACTCTTGCCCATTCAAGCCTGTAGGTGAAAGTTCGCGAATGAATTCTTCCGAAGCCATCCCGGCCCAGAATTGCTCCTTCCGCCGCCCCCGCGCGCGTAGGACGCCTGATCCTGGGTCTGGATAGCCTCACCTGGCTGACGAGCGCGGCTTTTAGCTTCTAAACGGCTAGCTCTCCAGACCAAGTTCCTGGTGAGCTAGCTTTTTGTTTGTCCAACGGCGGACTACAACGGATTGGAGGAAGGAACGAATTTCTTTCCCAATCCGTTCCTTCCTCTAATCCGTTGTAGTGTTAGCGGAGACATACAATGCTCAAGGTAGGAATCTTTGGCGCTACCGGCTATACCGGCTTTGAACTGATCAAAATTCTGGTGCGGCATCCGCAGGCGCGCATCGCCTGGCTGACGACGGAAAGCTACGTCGGCCAGCGGTTGTCAGACGTGTTTGCCTGCTCGTGGGATTTCCCCCTCATCGCAGGCGACGCGGCGGCGCTGGACGAAGTGGACGTGGCCTTTCTGTGTCTGCCGCACGGTGCCTCGATTCCCGGGGTCAAACGCTGTTGGGAGGCCGGTCTGCGCGCCATCGACCTCAGCGCCGATTTCCGCCTGGCTGATGCAGGCGACTACAAGCGCTGGTACAAGGCTGAACACACTGCACCCGAGTTGCTCAAGGAGGCAGTCTACGGGCTGGTGGAATTGCACCGCGAGGAAATCCGAGGCGCGCGACTGGTGGCTAATCCTGGCTGCTACCCGACCAGCGTTAACCTGGGGCTTTACCCGCTGGTCAGGCACAACCTCCTGGCGAGCGACCGGATCATCGTCGATAGCAAGTCCGGCGTGTCGGGTGCGGGCCGCGGGCTGAGCCTGAAGACGCATTTTGTTGAAGCACACGACAATTTCTCGCCCTACAGTATTGGCTACGTGCACCGGCATATCAGCGAGATGGAGCAGGAGCTCAACAGGTTTCGAGTTTCGAGTTTCGAGTTTCGGGTTGTTTTCTCGCCGCATTTGTTGCCGGTGAACCAGGGGATCCTTTCGACGATGTACGTGACCTTGAAGGAGGCGCTGCCGGAAGCGGACCTGGTGGGATTGTATCGAGAGGTATACGCGGGCGAGCCGTTCATTCAGGTGTTGCCGCCGGGACAACTGGCGACCTTACGGCACGTGGTCTACTCGAACCGCTGTGCGATCTCGTTGACCCGCGTGGACGACGCAGGCAACGTCATCGTCTGCTCGGCTATTGACAACCTTGTCAAGGGGGCGTCGGGGCAGGCGGTGCAGAATATGAATGTGATGTTCGGAATTGAGGAAACAGCGGGACTAATTTAGCCACAGATGAACACAGATGGACACAGATTTGTGATGGCGCGACACGAAAACGAACATGAATCGAATTGTTCTTAAAATTGGCGGCAATCAGATAGACGAGCCGGGATTCCTGGCGGAGCTGGCTCAGGTGATCGCCGCGATGCCAGAGGCGCCGGTGTTGGTCCATGGCGGCGGCAAGGAGTTGAGCCAGACCCAGATGGACCTGGGTGTGCCATTCACCGTCATCGGCGGGCTGCGCGTCACCAGCGATGCGACTTTGCGCGTGGCCGAGATGGTGCTCTCCGGGCTGATCAACAAGCGGCTGGTTGCATGTCTGGTCAATGGCGGCGTTAAGGCCGTGGGGCTCTCCGGAGTCGACCTGGGGTTGATCCGGGTGGAGAAGCTGCATCACCCTGAAGGTGACCTGGGTTGGGTCGGGCGGCCGGTGGAGGTGAACGCAGCGGCGCTGGCTGTGTTGCTGGACCAGGGCTTCATGCCCGTGCTCTCGCCCATTTCCCTGGGTCGTGACGGCCACGCCTACAACGTTAATGCCGATCACGCTGCGGCCGCCGTCGCCGTGGCGCTGAACGCTGCTGCGCTGGTGTTCGTGAGCAACGTACCCGGTGTCCTGGTGGATGGCTATATCGTCGAGCGGCTGAGCGTTGGCGAGACCGAACAATTAATCAAGCGAGGTACAATTTCTGGTGGAATGGTACCCAAGGTTCGGGCAGCGTTGGATGCCGTGGCTGCTGGTGTGAACGAGGCGCGGATTACCGACCTGGCAGGATTGAAGGCTGGGACGGGAACGGCGTTCCAGAGGAACTCAGGGGAACTCAGGGGAACTCAGGGGAACTCGAAGGTTGTCACCCATCAAGTTCCTCCGAGTTCCCGATAGAGCATACTACATGGTGAAAGGAGCCTGCCGGTGAACACCCAGGACATTATCAATCTCGAATCCCGTTACATCGTCCAGACCTACAAGCGTGCGCCATTTGTGATCGAGTACGGCGAAGGCATCTGGCTGTATGATGCTGACGGCAACCGTTACTTGGACCTGGTGGGTGGAATCGCTGTTAATGCTCTGGGTTATGGCGACCTGGAGCTTTTAGAGGCCATCGATGAGCAAGCGTGCAAATTGCTGCACGTCAGCAACCTGTATCACACCGGACCGCACGTCGAGCTGGCGCAACTGCTGTGCGAAAACTCCTTCGCCGACCGGGTGTTTTTTTGCAACTCGGGAGCGGAGGCCAATGAGGGTGCGATGAAATTCGCCCGGAAGTGGGCGCGGGAGAATTATGGTGAAGGTAAGACAGGGTTTGTGGCCTTTACCGGGGCGTTTCATGGTCGCACGTTTGGGACGCTGGCGGTGACGCCGCGCGAGAGCTACCAGGCGCCCTTCCGGCCGCTGTTGCCCGGCGTACAGATCGCCGAATTCAACAACCTGGAGTCGGCTGTCCAAGCCATCACCGGCGAGACTTGCGCGGTCCTGGTTGAGCCGATCCAGGGCGAGGGGGGGATCAATCCGGCCACTCAGGAGTTTCTGTCCGGCCTGCGCCAATTGTGTGATGCCCACCGCGCCTTGCTGATTTTCGACGAGGTGCAATGCGGCCTGGGGCGCACCGGCTATCTTTGGGCGCACGAGTTCTACGGCGTCCGGCCCGACATCATGACCCTGGCCAAGCCGCTGGGTGGTGGCCTGCCCATCGGCGCGATTCTGGTCACGGAGGCAGTGGCTTCGGTGATGAAACCTGGCGATCACGGCAGCACGTTTGCGGCAAACCCACTGATCTGCCGCGTCGCTCAGATTGTGGTCAACCGGGTAAGACAACCGGAGTTTCTGGCCGCAGTGCGTGATAAGGGCAGTTACTTGATGGCGCGCCTGGCGGACCTGGGCTCACCCCGCATCAAGGAGATTCGCGGGCGCGGGCTGATCATCGGGCTGGAACTCGATACGCTGGCCAACCCCATCGTGCAAAAGGGGTATGCGGAGGGCCTGATCCTGGTGAACGCTGGCGATTATGTGTTGCGGTTGGTGCCGCCATTGATTATTGAGAAACAGCACATCGACTTGTTGGTAGAGAAGCTGGGCAGACTGTTGACGGATACGTAGAGGACAAAGTGAAGATTCGCAAAGCGAAGTTGTCAGATTCAGAGCAGATTGCAGAGCTGGTAGACTTCTACTACCGGCGCGGCGATTTGTTGCCGCGCTCGTTGGACGAGATTTACGAATCGATCCGCAACTGGATCGTGGCAGAAGAGAATGGCCAGGTAGTCGGCTGTGGATCGCTGGTCATCATGGGCCGCGACCTGGCCGAGGTACGGTCGCTGGCAATCCGGAGCGACCAGCAAGGCAAGGGGCTGGGCCAACAGATTGTCGCGCGGCTGGTTGAAGAGGCGCGAGAGCTGGGGATCACGACCCTATTTGCCCTGACTCGCGCCGTGCCCTTTTTCCAGAAGATGGGCTTCCATGTGACGGAACGGGAGCGGTTCCCACGCAAGATCTGGAAGGACTGCGTAAAGTGCCCTGTGTTTACGACATGTGACGAGGTGACAGTTGCGATGCAGGTGCTGGCGGCGCTGCCGGCGACCATACCCGTCGTCAAGCGTCCCCAGGAGGTACTATGAGCGAGTCTAGTGTCTCAGTCCCAACGGCCTTTGAGCCGCCGTTGGAGCAGGCAGAACCGCGGGCGGCTGCGTGGTCGTTCAGCCTGATCGACTTGCTGTTGCTGGGAGTGGTCTTGATCTGGGGTATCAACTTCACGGTCATCAAGCGCACGCTGGTGGAAATGACGCCGCTGGCGTTCAATGGAATACGTTTCACCCTTTCAACACTTAGCCTGCTCGTCTTGCTCCGTTTGACCGAACGGGATTGGAACGTGATCGCTCCAGGCGATTTGCGACGACTGGCAGTTGTTGGCCTGATCGGGCATACGATTTACCAGTTGGGGTTTATCGGCGGCCTGTCCCTGACGCAGGCCGGACACTCGTCGCTGATGCTGGGCACAACACCAATCTTTGTCGCCCTTCTGGGGGTCGTGCTGGGAATCGAGCGAGTTAGTGCGAAAACCTGGGTGGGGATTTTGTTGTGCTTCGCCGGAATCGCGCTGGTGGCCCGCAACGGGGGTGGACCGGGCGCCAGCCTGTTAGGAGACCTTTTGGTGCTCGGAGCGACGGTCTGTTGGGCGATGTACACTATCTTGTCAAAGCCACTGTTAGTGTGTTATTCACCGATCAAGGTGACGGCCGTGACGATGGCCTTCGGAACCGTACCGTTGGTGCTGCTGTCTGTGCCGTCTTTGATTCAGCAGAATTGGGGCGCCGTCTCGGCACAGGGATGGCTGGGACTGCTGTACTCGTTCAGCCTGGCCATTGTCGCCGCGTACGTCATCTGGTACACGAGCGTGCAGCGGGTCGGTGGGACGCGGACAGCAGTCTACTCGAATCTGGTGCCGGTGGTCGGGGGGATTACGGGTTGGTTGGTGCTGGGCGAAACAATGGGGCCGCTCCAGATTGTTGGAGCGGCCATTATCCTGCTTGGGATTATGTTGACGCGACGCGGTGGTAGTTAGCACTTTGGATTCGAGGCTTTAGCCCAATGGCACTAACTTTCTGTTCAGAGTCGAGGCTTTGGTTGGCCGGGCGCTAGGCTAGAAGCCATGCGCTGAGAGAGCAAAGCCCCTTCGGGGCTGGGGATTAGCCCGTAGGGCTTCGCTCTTTCAGCCCATGGCTTCCAGCCTGGGGTTTCCTGAGTCGAAAAGTTAGTGCTATTGGGCTGAAGCCTCGATTCCAGTCTTCTGTAAGCCGCCTCGGCCCTAGGCCCGCGTCACATTCCATACGTCAGCCATAGCGGCCAACTCCCGCTGCCGGGCCGCCAGGCCGACTTTGCGCCACTCGGCGACGGCGCGGCCCTGGGCGTCCTGATAGCGGAAGGCGGGCTTGAAGCCCAGAAGTGACGAAAGGCCATCGACGGCGACAGGATCGTCCTTGAGCATACGGAGGATGGCGAACTGGCGCGGCTCCCACTCCAGTTCCATGATCTGCTCGCGCCACTCCAACTGGCCCGCGTAGGGCGGATCGGCCTTCGTGGCGTCGAACCAGGCCATGCCGAAGCCGCGGAACCAGAAGCTGCGTCGGACGGCTTCGGAGATGTCATACTTGTTGGAGCCGGGATTGCTGTAGAACCATTCGGCCAGGGGCATGGGGAGACCTCCTTGGAAGACCCTCACCCCGGCCTTCGGCCTCCCCTCTCCCATGTGGGAGAGGGGTTGGGGGTGAGGGCTGAGTCTGCTCCTATTTTACCTGGAAACAGGAGAGATGCAAGTCGTGCGACGCAGACCTGAAGCGTTGTTGGCACTGGAAGATGGAACGGTATTCCGCGGCCGGGCCTTCGGCGCGGCCGGCGAACGGGCCGGTGAAGTAGTGTTCACAACTACGATGACCGGTTACCAGGAGGTGTTGACCGATCCGTCGTACCACGGGCAGATCGTGGTCATGACGTATCCACACATCGGCAACTATGGCGTCAATGCCGAGGATGTAGAGTCGATTCACCCCTGGGTGACCGGCTTCGTTGTTCGCGAGGCCAGCCCCGTCGTCAGCAATTGGCGGGCGGGCGGCGACCTGGAGTCCTACCTGGCAGAGCACAGCATTGTTGCCTTGACAGAGATCGACACGCGCGCGCTGGTGCGGCACATTCGCACTTTGGGTGCCATGCGTGGTATCATTTCGACGATTGATCTGGATACCGAGAGCCTGATCGAAAAAGCGCGAAACTCTCCGCAGATGGTTGGCGCGGACCTGGTGCGCGACGTGACGTGTGCGCAAAGTTTCGAGTTTCGAGTTCCGGGTTCCGAGTTAGGGTCAACCCGAAACTCGAAACTCGAAACTCGAAACTCGAAGTATGTGGTTGCATATGATTTCGGCATCAAGCACAACATCTTGCGAATGCTGGCGGCGCATGGGTGCCGGGTGACGGTGGTGCCGGCGACAACGCCCGCCGGGGACGTGCTGGCGCTACGGCCGGACGGGGTGTTCCTCTCGAATGGTCCTGGTGACCCGGCGGCGGTGACGTATGGCATTCAGACGACGAAGGCGCTGCTGGGCCGTGTGCCGATTTTTGGGATTTGCCTGGGACACCAAATTTTGGGATTGGCACTGGGCGGGCGGACGTATAAGCTCAAGTTCGGCCACCGGGGTGGCAACCAACCCGTCAAGCACTTGTCGACCGGTAAAGTGGAGATCACCACACACAATCATGGATTCGCCGTCGATGCCGATTCACTTCCGCCGGACGTGGAGGTGACACACCTCAATCTCAACGACGGTTGCGTGGAGGGGCTGCGGCACAAGAGCCTGCCGGCGTTCAGCGTGCAATATCACCCCGAGGCGGCGCCCGGGCCTCATGATGCGCATTATTTGTTTGAAGAGTTCACTAAGTCAATGACCAAATCCCATTTGCCTGCCCTTAACGCAGTGAAGGGAGCAAATCCCATATT
>JBBITV010000036.1:0-2458 GCA_037440585.1 Chloroflexota bacterium | reverse complement strand
GGGATTTGGTCATTGTTGGAGGCCTCTGTGCCCAAGCGAACGGACATCCACTCCATCCTGATCATCGGCTCCGGCCCCATCGTCATCGGCCAGGCGTGCGAGTTTGACTATTCCGGCGTGCAGGCGTGCAAGGCGCTCAAGGCCGAGGGCCTTCGTATTGTCCTGGTGAATTCCAACCCGGCAACGATCATGACCGACCCGGAAATGGCGGATGCAACATACATTGAGCCGCTGACGGTTGACATGCTTGAGATGATCATTGCCAGGGAGCGGCCCGATGCGCTGCTGCCGACGGTCGGGGGGCAGACGGGGCTGAACCTGGCGGTGGCGTTGGCCGAGGCCGGGGTGCTGGACAACTACGGCGTGCGGCTGATCGGGGCCAGCGTCGAGGCGATGAAACTGGCGGAGGACCGGCTGCTGTTCAAGGCGGCAATGGAAGAGGTCGGGTTGGCGGTGCCGAAGTCAGGACTCGCGTCGTCGGTCGCGGAGGCATTGGACCTGGCAGGGCGCGTCACCGGCTACCCGGTCATCGTCCGGCCCTCGTTTACGCTGGGTGGGAGCGGCGGCGGCATCGCCCGGGATGAAGCTGAGTTGCGGGCGCTGGCCGAGCGCGGGATCAAGGAGAGCCCGGTCGGGACGGTGCTCGTCGAGGAGTCGGTACTGGGGTGGAAAGAGTATGAGCTGGAAGTGATGCGCGACGGGGCCGACAACTTCGTCGTGGTATGTTCCATCGAGAACTTTGACCCGATGGGCGTGCACACCGGCGACAGCATCACCGTTGCTCCGGCGCAGACGCTCTCCGACCCGGAGTACCAGACCCTACGCGACATGGCGCGCAAGGTGATCACCCGGGTCGGCGTGGAGACGGGCGGGTCAAATATCCAGTTTGCGATCAACCCGCGCGATGGCCGCGTGGTCGTCATTGAGATGAACCCGCGCGTGTCGCGCTCGTCGGCACTGGCGTCCAAGGCGACAGGGTTCCCGATTGCCAAGATCGCGGCCAGGCTGGCTATCGGCTATCGCCTGGACGAAATCGCCAACGACATCACCCGCGTCACCCCCGCGTCCTTCGAGCCAACGCTTGATTACGTAGTGGTGAAAATCCCGCGCTGGGATTTCGCCAAGTTTCCCGGCGTTCCGCTCACGCTAGACACTCAGATGCGCTCCGTGGGCGAGGTGATGGCGATTGGGCGGACGTTCAAGGAGGCGCTGCAGAAGGGGTTGCGGAGTTTGGAGATTGGGGTGAGCGGGCTGGAGTCAAGGGGAATTCAGGGGAACCTTGTCCTTGAGCGAAGCGAAGGATCAGGGGAACTCAGGGGAACCCTATCCTTGAGCGAAGCCAAGGATCAGGGGAACTTGGGGGGACGCCGGGGGGAGTGGGAGCCGAGGCTGGCGGCTCCGACGCCACAGCGGATTTTCTACGTGGCAGACGCTCTCCGCGCCGGCATGTCGATGGAGGTGGTTGCTGAGATTAGCCAGATCGACCCGTGGTTCCTGGCACAGATTCGCGAGATTGTCGAATTGGAAGTTGAGCTCAAGGAGTATACCTTGGAGTCGGTGCCAGCGGAATTGCTGCGTGAGGCGAAACGGTATGGGTTTTCAGACGAACAAATCGCTCGCTGCCTGCAGAATGCAGGAAAGCAGGGGAGCCCCTACGAGTTTCCACGAGTTCCCCTGATCCTTCGCTTCGCTCAAGGACAAGGTTCCCCTGAGTTCCCCCGACCCTCATCTATGGACGTACGCCGTCGCCGCCTGGCCCTCGGCATTGTGCCCGTCTTTCACCGCGTCGACACCTGCGCCGCCGAGTTCGAGGCCTATACGCCCTACCTGTACTCGACTTATGAGACGAGCGACGAGGCCGCGCCGACGCCACGGCCCAAAGTCATCATCCTGGGCGGCGGCCCCAACCGCATCGGCCAGGGGATTGAGTTTGACTACTGCTGCGTCCACGCCGCCTTCGCCCTGAACGAGCTGGGCTACGAGACCATCATGGTCAACTGTAACCCGGAGACAGTCAGCACCGACTACGATACGTCGGATCGGCTGTATTTTGAGCCGTTGACGTTGGAGGATGTACTGAATGTGTGGGAACGAGAATCAGGCTTAATAAGTGACAAGGTGACAAGGTGGCAAGAGCCTGTCCTGAACGAAGTGAAGGATGACAAGGTGACAACGGAGCAGGATAATGATGACTCTGTCACCTTGTCACCCGGTCACCTTGTCACCTTGTCAGGGGTGCCGGTGATCGTCCAGTTCGGCGGCCAGACGCCGCTCAAGCTGGCGATCCCGCTGCAAAAGGCGGGCGTGCCCATCCTGGGCACATCACCGGATGCCATTGATTTGGCCGAGGACGGGGAGCGGTTTGGCCGGCTGCTCGACGAGGTGGACATCCCACAGCCTGCGGACGGGACGGCGCGCTCCCTGGACGAGGCGCGGGCGGTGGCGCGCGAGATCGGCT
>JBBITV010000035.1:0-15334 GCA_037440585.1 Chloroflexota bacterium | reverse complement strand
GTGGCATCGTTGATGTTGGGCCCGGTGCCCACTACCTGGATAGGTGCCACCTCCTCTACGAACTCGGTGTTAGAGGCCCGGGCCAGCTCCCGTCCCTTTTCCACTTCCTCTTTGGTGTAGGGTCTGGCCAGGAAGGGCAGGTCTTCCAGCGGGGGCAACAGGATCGGGCCATCGATGCCCAGCCCCTTGATGACTTCGGCCTGGAGGGTGATCTCCGCCGTGACGTCAGTGGTGTGCAGGGCCAATTCCCCGTCGCCTTGCTGGGCATGGGCGTCGCCCACGTAGATGCCGCCGCCCGGTACCTTGACCGGGCAGATGACGATGGCGCCCACCCGGGCCGAGTCGATGTCCATGTGCGCATCAGTCTTGCCGGCCTTGAGTTGCTCCGCCGTCAGGGCGTATGCGTGGGGAGCCCCCACCAGGAAGACCCCGAAGTCGCCAGCGTTGTGGGACGAGGGCATGTCCACAGCGGGGATGGTCCCAAAGTTGCCGATCATCGGCCGCATGCGGGTCAGGATGCCGGGCATGTCGGCCACCGCCGCGATCACGACGGGATGAGAAACGGCCTGGGGGTAGAGGTTCAGGGCGGAGTACTCTGCCGCCTGGCGGGCGATCTGTTCTGCGAACCCTCCGGCCACGGTGAATCCCAGCCTGGCCTGGTGGTCGAAGAGCATGGTGTAGCCTTTAGTAAACTTGAAAGGGACGGCTGGAGCGCCACAGGCCTTGCACCGGATGGCCTCCAGGCCAATGCCGTCGATGTAGGTCTCGGGCCACTTGGCGCCGCAGTTGGGGCACACGCGGGCCACGAATGGATCCCCGACAAAGCAGCCGGGCGTCCCGGCGTTATCGACGCCTGAAGCGGTGGCTTTGGACTGCACCTCGATCTTCTTGATGCGCAGCGCAATGGCGTCTCCGACCTCGGCCCCTTCCACGGCCACCGGCAGGGAGACCTCGTGGCCGCTCTTCATCTGGGGCGTGATCATCGGCCCCCAGCACCCCGGCACCGAGCCCACCACAATGGTGCCTCCGTCCTGGATGGGACCCAGCATGGGGTTGCTCGGCCCCACGATGTCCGTGTATGAAGTTACCTTGATTTCCTTCAGCAACTCTTTCGTGACCATGGTTTTTCCTCCTCGTAAAACGAGATTCTTCGTCGCTCCGCTCCTCAGAATGACAAAGTCGCGTTGTAGTACTACGCCGCGCGCGCCAGCTTCAGTGACTTGAAGGACCGCACCTGCTCGGTGATGGCCCGCTCTGTGGGCAGGCGCTCGATGCTGGATGCGCCAAAGAAGCCGGCGATGCCAGGCATTCTCTCCAGCGCGCGGCCCACGTTCTGTGGCTCGTCCAGCGGCCCACCATGGCACAACACGATGAGTTCCGGGTTGACCTTCCAGGCCGCCTTCGCCATCGCCATGACTTTGTCGATGGCCTCGTCGAGGGTCAGGGCGACGGCGGCCCCGATGGTGCCGGCGGTGGTCAGGCCCACGTGAGGGACGAGGATATCGGCCCCGGCCTCGGCCATCTTCTTCGCCTGCTCTTCATCGAAGACATAGGGCGCGGTGAACAGGCCCATCTCGTGGGCGATCCGGATGGCTTCGACCTCCTTGTCGTAGCCCATGCCGGTAGCTTCCAGGTTCTGCCGGAACACCCCGTCGATGAGCCCCACGGTGGGGAAGTTCTGCACGCCGGAGAAGTTGATGGCAATCAGCTCCTTCATGAAGACTTCCATGTCTCGGAACGGGTCGGTGCCGCATACCCCGGCCAGGACCGGCGTCTTCTTCACCACCGGGATCACCTCCCGGGCCATTTCCAGGACGATAGCGTTGGCGTCACCGTAAGGCAACAGTCCAGCCAGCGAACCCCGGCCCGCCATGCGATAGCGCCCGGAGTTGTAGATGATGATGAGATCGGCGCCGCCAGCCTCCGCCATCTTGGCCGAGATGCCGGTGCCGGCCCCGCAGCCGACAATGAGCTCGCCTCGTGCCACCTTCTCCCTGAAGTTCGCGAGCATGGTCTCGCGTGGAATCCTCTTACCCATGGTCTTACTCCTTTCTATGCTTTACCCAGGAACTCCAACATCTTGTTCGCCACCGCGTCGGCGAACTCGTCGTCGTTGACGTTGTTGTCCATCTCATACACCGGGATGTCAGGCCGCACGTGCTGCTTGATGGCGTCGTACAGGGCCCTATCCGC
Organism: Chloroflexota bacterium; assembly: GCA_037440585.1. Lineage (GTDB taxonomy): Bacteria > Chloroflexota > Anaerolineae > Epilineales > JBBITV01 > JBBITV01. The sequence goes on along the minus strand of JBBITV010000035.1, from coordinate 13,141 downwards.
CTCTGGCCACCAGAACTCCTTGCCCGGGGCGTCCAGCATGGATACGCCCTTGAGGGGCAGGAAGAAGGCTGCCGGCCCCGTGGACTTGTTGGCCTTCTCGGCCAGGATGCGGCCCAATTCCGCGTTCTCCTCGGGGGTGGTCCGCATCAACGTCACGTTGGGGTTCCACTGATAAAATAGCCGCCCTTTGAATTTCTCCGGCACCGTCTCCGGGGCCCAGAAGTTGACCATGTCCAGGCAGCCGGGGACGATGACCTGGGGCACCCCCGTCTTGGCCGCCGCGTCCAGGCGGGTGGGGCCCGCTGTCAACACGCCGCCCACCAGCTCGTCGGCCCACTCGGTGGTGGTGATGTCCAGCACCCCGTTGATGTAGCCTTCCTCCACCAGGCTCTCCAGGGTCTGCCCGCCGGTGCCCACGGCGTGGAAGACCAGCACCTCGTAGCCACGGTTTTCCATCGTCTCGCGGCAGCGGTTGACGATGGGGGTGGTGTTGCCGAACATGGAGGCGGCCAGCAGGGGTTTCTCCTCGATCTTGGGTACTGGCGTCTCCACCATGCCTGCCACCGCGCCCACGGCATTGGCGTAGATGCGGGCGCTGATGCGGTTGACCCCCGCCACGTCCACCACCGACGGGAACATGACTACGTCACGGGTGCCTACGTAGGCTTTGGTGTCGCCCGAGGCCAGAGTGCTGACCATAACTTTGGGCACGCCCAGGGGGAGCGCGCGCATGGCCGAAGTGCCGACCGCCGTGGCGGCGGAACCGCCCATGGAGATGGCCCCGTCAATCTTGCCCTGGTCGTAGAGCTCCTTGACCACCCTGGCGATGCCCTTGGTCATGACGTCCATCGCCAGGCCCCGGTCAGCCTTCTCCTGGAGCTCCCTGAGGCTGACGCCACCCGCCTCGGCCACCCGTTCCGAGGGGACGTCGGCTTTAAAGGCGGGTTCGCCAATCACGCTGGTGTCGATGACCAACGCGGTATGCCCCCGCCGCTCGATTTCCTCCTTGACGAAGGCGAACTCCTTGCCCTTGGTGTCCAGGGCCCCAATCACAGCAATGGTTTTCGACATTTGACAACCTCCTTCAAGACAGGTGCTTCGAAGCCAGGAACGGGAACTTGCCGTACGGGCACGGATAGACCACCACATCGGCGCCGGCTAATCGCGGCAACTTGCCTAGAACCAGGTGTGAGCTGACGCCCGACCAGGGCGCGGCGTACATTGCACCCGAAAAGTCGAGGTGGGCCAGGATCGGCACGTTTATGTTCGGGTCGTCGGCCAGCATCGACAGCGCGGAGATGCCAACCACCAGGTAGTTAACCATCAGCGCGCTGGCACCGGCCTCAATGGCCCGGTAGGCATTCTGGACCAACCGATCCGGCCGGTCGGTGATGTTGGCGAAGTACAGCGTCTTGTGGCCCGTCTTCTCATAGACGGCCTGGGCCGCCGCCCCATGCTGCTTGACCCGGTCCAGGAAGTGGCTCCACGGGTGCGACACCACCAGTTCATCATCTTTGACTGCATCAGCACCGCCCAACGCGGCGTGATAGAAGGCCTCGGCGCTTTCTTCTGGCGTCAGGCCGATGGATGGCTTGACCATCACGTGCAGCAGGGGCCGATCCGGCACGCCCAATGGGTTATCCTTTTCAGTTATGGCTCCCGCCGCTGGCGAGTTGGAGAACTACCTGAGCGTTTGCTGCGTCCACGACCAGCACGTCTACAACGCCGGTGCGAAGTGCCCCTAGTACCGCCAGGGACTTGTCCGCTTCGCTAACGACGGCAATGACGGTCTCGATGCGGTGAAGATCGTCCATCGTCAATCCGACCAGGCGGCCGTACAGGTTAGAATGAATCAGCCGGCCGTCAATGTCGAAATAGCTGCCCAGGATGTCGCCGACAGCGGTGTTATGCTGCAGTTGCCTGATCTCTTCCACTGAGAAGCAGCCACTGCGAACCAGGGTGCACGCCTCGTCGGTCCCACCGATGCCGACCACCGCGATATCGGCACGGGCTGCTGCCTGCAAGGTGTGGCGCACGGTTTCCTGCTGCAGGAGGGTGTCTCGCAGCTCAGCGCTTTCGACGTAGGCTGGCGCGTACAGGCTTTCGGCCCGGCCGCCACACCGTGCTGCCAACGCACGACAAATTTCATTCGGATTGATATGGCCGTCCACGCTGGGCGAGCCGCCCATGGCACTGACGAAGGTGCAATCAATGGAGCGATGGGGGCGAAAGAATCTGGGGATCTCGCCCGTGTTGCGACCCATGCCGACGGCGATCACCGTGCCATCGCGCAACCGGCGTGCCAGGAAACCAGCTCCAGCGCGTGCTACTGATTCGCGTTGCGACCCTGGATCGGGATGTGCCGCTGCCACAACCGCATCCTCGAGGCGAAAGGTCTCCTTGAGTTTCCTTTCCAGGTCGAGGCTAAGCAGGGGTGCGGCGTGGATCCGGATCTCCACAATACCTTCATCACATGCCCGCTGCAACAAGCGCTGAACTTTGGGGCGCGAAAGGCTCAGCTCGCGGGCGATGGCTTCCTGGGTCATATCGTCCAGATAATACATCGTTGCAACCCGAGCCAGGAGCTCGTACAGGGCACGCCGGCTCAACTCGTCGTCAGACATCGGGGTGTGCATGAAGCGGTGTCGAATCAAGAGCGGTATTTACAGGAAGATGAGCATTTGTGCACATAGTAAGCATCTGCTCAACATCCATCATTATACGCCAAACCTGGGGCTTGTCAAGACCCCAAGTTGTACGTTTTACCTACGATCTACCTGCCACTTTTGCCTGCATCGAACTCGCTATTGATTTCTAGACAGAGAGGAGTATAATCAAGCTGAAGGATCGTGTGCCTTTCTTTGAAAGGTGAGATAGGGCCACTAAGGTGCGGCCAGAGCCGGGCGAGTGTTCTGCTGACCGGGGTACCACATGAGGGTGGAGGCATCCAATGATAAAAGCGGCGATGTTGTACGAGCGGCTGGCGGACAACAAGGTGCGCTGTAACGTGTGCGCGCACCGCTGCGTAATCTTCGACGGCCGGCGCGGGATTTGCGGCGTGCGCGAGAACCGGGAGGGCGAGCTATTCAGCCTGGTCTACGGCCTGGTTGTCTCGGAGGCGGTCGATCCTATCGAGAAGAAGCCGCTGTTTCACTTCTACCCAGGTACAGGGTCCTTCTCCTTCGCTACAGTGGGCTGCAACTTCCATTGCCGTTGGTGCCAGAACTGGTCCATCTCGCAAGTCGTTCGGGACGAGGGACGACTCCAGGGCTATCGTCGAACGCCCGAGGAGCTGGTGCGGCTGGCGCGAGCGTATGGCTGCCTCAGCATCGCGTATACCTATACTGAGCCCACTATCTTCTTCGACTTTGCCTACGACACGGCAAAACTGGCCCACGCGGCAGGCATCGCCAATGTCTTCGTCACCAACGGCTACCTGACGCCCGAAGCCGTAGAGACCATCCAGCCGTATTTGGATGCGGCCAATGTCGATCTCAAGGGCTTCACCGAGCGGGTGTATCGCAAGTGGTGCGGCGCCCGGCTCCAGCCAGTTTTGGACGCCCTCAAGCTCATGAAACGCGCCGGTATCTGGATTGAGGTAACGACCCTGATCGTCCCCGGCCTCAATGACTCTGATGAGGAGTTGCGCGACGCCGCCGAGTTCGTCGCCAAAGAGTTGGGCGTCGAGACACCCTGGCACCTGAGCCGTTTCTATCCCTCGTACCAGGTGCTCGACCGTCCGCCCACGCCGGTCTCGCTGCTGCACCGTGCCCGCGAGATCGGCTACGCCGCGGGTCTGCGCTACGTATACGAGGGCAACGTGCCCGGCAGCGAAGGCGAGACGACGAATTGCTGGAGCTGTCACCGGCCGCTGATCCGGCGCTACGGGTTCAGGATCATCGCATACTGGCTGCACCAGGGTCGCTGCCCCAACTGTGGTGTAACCCTGGATGGTGTAGGGCTGTAGAGCACAGGGCACCATGGCCCTCAAGATTGGCTGCTGCGGCTTTCCGAAAGGCCGCGAGGAATATTACCGCCACTTCCGCCTGGTCGAGATCCAGCAGACGTTCTACAAGCTGCCCAGGCTGGAGACTGTCCGCGGCTGGCGCGAACAGGCGCCGTCCGATTTCGAGTTTACCCTTAAAGCCTGGCAGGCGATCACCCACGCGCCCGCCAGCCCAACCTACCGCAAGGCCGGTCTCCAGATCGACCCGGCGGCCCACGACCGCTACGGCAGTTTCTGCCCCACCGATGAAGTCTACGCAGCCTGGCAGCAGACGCGCGAGGTCGCTACAGCTCTTGTAGCCACGGTGGTCATCTTCCAGTGCCCCGCCAGTTTCAGCCCAACGGATGAGCACGTAGCGAACCTGCGCGCCTTCTTCCGGAACATCGAGCGAGGTGGCCTCATCCTGGCCTGGGAACCTCGCGGTAACTGGCCGGACGACTTGATCGGAGGGCTATGTCGTGAGCTGGACCTGGTTCACTGTGTCGACCCGTTCGGGCGGCCACCGGTCCACGGCGACCCGGCGTACTTCCGGCTGCACGGGCGGGGCGGTTACCGCTACCGCTACACGGAGGACGACCTGGCACAGTTGCGGGTGTGGTGTGAGGCCCACGCGCGGGTCTATTGCCTGTTCAACAACGTTGCGATGTGGGATGACGCTCTACGCTTTGTAGAACAGATAAAGGCATTGCGGCCATCTCGTGATGCCTGTGACCCCGTTACAGGGCACGTGCGACAGTAGAAGATACTATGCACGGGCGGGAGCAATCGATCGCCTGCATTTGCGGCAGCGGTAGGTGGCGTACTCAGTCTGCGTATAGGTCGTCACCACGGATTCGAGAACGCGCAGCATCTTAAGCTCGACCCACGGCTTCATACCCGCATCTTCCCACTCGTGCGGACCTCCAGCCGGGCACGGTCCCTGCCTTTGGAGCACGAACTCCGTTTTCGAAGGGAGCATAGTCAACACCTCTATCACCAATTGACTTCGACTTATGCCGGCACTGGCTCTAGAAGGGCCGGAGCCGCCATCCAGATCTCCTGCAGAGCACCATCCCGTGCGGTCTCCTCTTCTTCAAGCCGGGTGCTGACCACTGAGTTTTCGCCACCGTACTGATCGGGCACGTACCGATCAGCATCGCAGTCGTTGACCCACTTCTCACCGTCCAGCAAATAGCGGAACTGGTACTCGCGGTTTGCCTCGAGTTCCAGCGTGATATGCCAGTTCGGGTTACGCCGGTTTTGGACCAGCGGGTGGGACGTGGGGTTCCAACCATTGAACTCGCCTACCAGGTACACGCTGTGCGCCCAGATGCACTCAGGCAACTCAAAAGTTACCAGGATTCGGTACGGTTTGGCAGCGCGTTGTTTCGTGATCATCGCCAACTCACCCCCACTCTGCAACAATATCGCGAAGACATCTATCAGGGTCCCCCGCGCCACTTGCTCCCCCCTGAAATACTTCAAGACTCAGCTATTTTCGCCCGAAGGTCAAGTTGACATACCCCCCTTTCCTGATGAACGAGCCGAGATTCAGTCGCTATCCCGGCCACACGGCGGACAGCCTCGAAGAATTCCATGGCTCGGGCACACACGGTTGGCTGCTCACCGGACGGCGTAGCCAGGCGGCAAGCGGGACGATAGATACACCTGGTAACCTGAATAACAAGGCTCTCCTCTTCCCTCACGGGGCAGGGTTCATCTGCAACTGGGAACGACCAGCTCGCTGCCAGACATGGCCGGACTGGGCGCGCCGCAGGCGCCCGTCCCAGGACGGCCCACGCCCCCTCGCCTCGATCCAGCCAGAGGACGTCATCGCTAGTCAGCCCGGCCCGGCTGAGGCCGTCCAGGTACTCCTGGAAGGCACCCCGGATCGTCTTGCGCGGCCGGAACACGACCCCACAGTCGTGCAGATACTGAAACCAGTGACGCAGCGCAGTCTCCTGGTGACCGGCCTTCAAGCGTTGCCCGCTGAGTGGGCCAGAGAGAGCGGTCAGGAGCACGGTGCCTAGCCAGGTGTGGACCAGGTATCTCAGGGCCGTCGCCCGCGTTAGAGCAGTGATGCCGGGTGGCAGGGATCGGCGCGAACGATAGGGCGGTTCGCCATTGGGAGCGTCGAGCGTGAGAGAAGTATCCGAATGCCGACGCAAGTCAAGAACTGACATCCTGGCACCTCCACATAACCGGGGTTGGGAGGGCTAGCTCAGTTCTGTGATGTAAGCTCTACGAGCAGCCCGGGCAAGAAACTTGCTACCTGCCGGGGTGGGATCGGTGAGGAAGAGCCTGGACCGCCCCGGGCCGCACCACGCCTCATCCAACGCAGTGCGGGAAACATGCACAGGAGCAGCGTGGCTCCTGGGACATTGGTGCAGGCAGTTACACCAAACAAAAAGCAGGTAGATAGGTGCATCTGCCTGCTCTTGGTAGTTCTTTACCCTGGTCCCCGTAGTCCAGCGGCGTGACTACTCTTCAAGCTGGCCTTCCGGGTATGGACAACTACCGTGAAGGCGAGCACTTTATATGGTGTAACCCCAAGTGACCTCTGGCTTCTTCCAGAGTTTCCGATAGCTTACGCGCCTCTGCGGTGGCATATTCATTTTACCTCCCGCGCCAGATTTCGTCAATCAGGCCACGGTCCAAAATTGGTCAAAAATTGACAACTCTCCTTACCAGGGATTATAATGTTATTGAGATGTGGCAGTGTGACTGCAAGTAGTGGAGCGGGATAAAGGAGTCTGAATTTGTAGACGTCGCTGGCTGCGGGACTCGCCCGCCCCTCTCCGATAACCGGGTCTGCAGACCCGGAAGGAGGGTGGGCCATGATTCGCACGTACCGGGGGACGCAACATGACCCATTGCTGAGAGTCATTATCGAGGACCCAACGGACCAGGGTTACGAAGATATTGTCTTCGAGAACAAGCGTGGCTGGAAGTTCTACCGGCTGGAGATCACAATCTCCGGAATACGGCTGCGGTTAGTCCGGAGGGAGCGTAAGCTGACACGCGGTTAGGCTTTGAGGGAGCGATAGATACCTGAAGGCCGGCTTGACAGAGCCGCATTCCGCGAAGGTGCGGAAAGCAGGGCGGCGCATGACCAAGCAAGGAGGAGTGTCCTTGCTTTTTGTTTTCCCTCAGGTGAAGCCAGCGGGAGCCTGACACGCTCAAGGACGATCGGAGCGATCCGAAGCTGGAGGATGACTCAGCCTACGCCTTCTTCGCGCCCCGGGTGCCGGTGTACCAGATATAGAGCGCGATTAGTGCGACGACGATCCCAACGATGATGTTGTTCCAGAATAGCCGGACGTCCGCCGTGAACTGGAGCACCCACGGCGTGATCACCAGCCACACACCCAGGATAACCGCCACCCACAGTAGCCAGTTAACGATCCGTGTCATGGCAAACACCCCCTTTCAAGGAAACAACAAAAAGGGCTTGCCCCGGTGGACCGAGCAAGCCCTCTCCAGCTTTGCAGTCGCGCGATCAACTTTGCAGGCTGCACCGCCCACCGCGGATCGCAACTCAAATGAACCAGACGTGTCAGGCTCCCGTCTGAGCTATTATCATTATAGCGCTCAAGGAGAGATTTGTCAACTTTGTTGTGCTCAGGTCATACATGAGTTCCCCTAAGTTCCCTTGAGCTCCTCAGAGTTTCCCTTTGTTCCCTTTCGTTCCTCAGCCGTCTGCTCCCGCCACTTTTCGGCCCACGCCTTGAGCTGCCGGACGACGGCACCGTGAACCGTGTCCTCGGGGAAAGTGCCATCGGGCTGGCGTGACCCCGCTTCGCGGCCAGTGAGGAGCCCGATGCCTTCATCGACAGTATTGACGGCCCAGACGTGAAATTGGCCAGCGGCGATGGCGGCGACGACGTCCTCGCGTAGCATCAGGTGGCGGACGTTGCCGGCCGGAATGAGCACGCCCTGCTCACCGGTCAGGCCGCGCGCCTTGCATACGTCGAAAAAGCCTTCGACTTTGGCCGTGATCCCGCCTACCGGCTGGATCTGGCCGTGCTGGTTGACGGAACCCGTCACGGCGATGCCCTGTTTCAAAGGGAAACCGGAGAGGCTGGATAACAGCGCGAACAGCTCAGTGGACGAGGCGCTGTCACCCTCGACTTCTTCATAGGACTGCTCGAAGGTCAGGCTGGCGGAAAGATTCAACGGCGCGTCCTGGGCGTATTGGCCGCCCAGGTAGCCAGCCAGCGTCAGCACTCCCTTGCTGTGGACACGGCCACCCAGCTTAGCCTCGCGCTCGATATCGATTACCCCGCCGCGTCCCATGAAAGTGCGCGCCGTGACCCGGCTCGGCCGGCTGAAGGTGTAGTCGCCCAGGTCGATCACCGACAGACCGTTGACCTGGCCGACAGCCTCGCCGTCGATGTCGATCAACAGCGTACCCTGCTTGATCAACTCCTGGATACGTTCCTCGACTGCGTTAGAGCGGTAGACCTTGGCCTCGACAGCGCGTTGCACGTCCTGGGCTGTTACCACCGCACGCCCGTCCCGCCGCGCCCAGTAGACCGCCTCACGCACCAGGTCGGCGATTTCGCCAAAGCGAGTAGACAATTTACCCTGATCCTCCACCAGGCGTGAGCTGTACTCAATCACCTTGGCAACGCCGCCCCGGTCGAAGGGTGGCAGGTTCTCCTCACGGCAAATGGTCTGGATGAACAGCGCGTAGTCGCAATTCGACTCCGGGGTGCGGTCCATGCGCGTGGTGAAGTCGGCCTTAACCTTGAAAAGCTTGGGGAAGTCCTCGTCGTAGTAGTGCAACAGGTAATACAGCAGGGGATGGCCGATGAGCACGACCTTAACGTCCAGGGGAATTGGCTCGGGTTGCAGGGTGACGGTGCTGACCAGGCTGAACTGCTCACCCAGCTCCTCGATGCGCACCTGGCGGTCTTTCAGCGCCCGCTTGAGGGCATCCCAGGCGAATGGGCTCAGGAGCAAATCACGGACGTTGAGAATCAGGTAACCACCGTTGGCGCGATGCAGGGCGCCGGGCTTAAGCATGGTGTAATTGGTGACCAGGGCGCCAAACATCGCCTGGTGCTCGATGCGGCCGATCAGGTGATTGTAGGTCGGGTTGGTTTCCAGGACCACCGGGGCCCCGCTAGTATTGGCGTTGTCGACCAGGACGTTGACGCCGTAGCGAGTGAAAGCCGTCTCGACGGGGATAGGGATGGGAAACGGCATCTGGTTGCCCTCCGCCCCCTTCTTGAAGGCCTCCACGTGCTCGACAATGTCCGCCTGCACCCGTTCCAGGTAGGCCACTACAGGATCGAGCGAGGCATATTTCTCCTGCAATTCCTTGATCGGGTGCTCAACGACGAATAGGGCAACCCGGCGCTCTAGCTCCGCGAGTTGTTCGCGACCTTCCTTCTCCATCTCGCGGATAGCACGCAGCACCCGTTCGATCTCTTTCTCCAGTCCGTTGCGGATTTTCGCCAGCTTTTCGCGCTGTTCGTCGCCAAGCTTCTCCAGTTGGCGCTCGGAGATGACCTGGCCGTCCATCGCCGGCGCCAGAGCCAGACCGCTAGGCGTCTTGCGCAGCACGAAGCCACGCTCCTTCACCCGCTCCTCGAGTTTGTTAAACTCAGCGGTCTGCCGGGCCTGCACGTCATTAATGATTTCGTCGCGCTGGCGTTGGACATCCTCGCTCTCGAACGCGCGCGGCAAAGCTTGTTGCAGGTGGGTGACCAGGTCAGCCATGTCCTTGCGGAGCTGAACTCCTTTGCCGGGGGGCAGGCGCAGCGCCTGGGGTCGGTGCAGGTCCGCAAAGTTGTTGATGTAACACCAGTCATCGGGGGCGGGTTCACCCGCGGCCTTGCGTTCCAGGAACTGGCGGATCAGAGTGGTCCGGCCAGTGCCCGGCAGGCCCAGGGCGAAGACGTTGAAGCCATAGGCAGCGATGTCCACCCCGAAATCAAGCGCCTCTACTGCGCGCGGTTGTCCGATGATAGTTGGCGCTGGCGAAAGATCGGCGGTCGTCTCAAAGTTGAATAAGGACGGGTCGCAGACAGCGCGAACCTCGCTGGCGGATAATTCGCGCACCGCGGGCTTCAGCAAGATGTTCATGAGCCCTCCAGGACGGTCTATTCCTCTGTCCTTAACTGAGCCGTATTGGGCCTAGTTGCCCTACTATTAACAGAACCAGGGCCACAACCCCGTACAGAACCGTGGCGGCTGCCAGGGCCAGAAGCACTAATCCAACCAGGCTGATCCCAAGCGACGAGGCGAGCTGCCCCTGCGCAGCGCGTGTCTGGACCGCGTTCAAGCAGGCAAAACCCAACCCGGCCAGTCCCAGGCCAACACCAATTGCTATGGCGATGACCCGCGCGTCCTCCCAGGCATCAGCCCGGATGGTTGTGGTGACAGCCAACCGGGCGAGCAGGGCCGCAGCGAGAAACAAGATAAAAGTCGGTATGAGTCGGCGCATGTTCGTCACCGTTTGTAACATGGGTTATTAACCCCAATTTTAATATGAGTCTCAGATAATGACAAACCCTCATAACACAGCGTTGCCGCAACCAACTCAACCGTGGAGAGTGCAAAGGACGCAAAGGTTTGGTCTTGCTTTTCTTTGCGCCCTTTGTGGCCCTTGCAGTCATCAAGAAATTGTGCAGCCAATGCCAAGGTTGTAAGGTGATTCTACGCCGGCTGCACCTCCCCTGTCCGTACCGGCGTCGTATGGCTCATCGAACGGGGCCAGCGGGCGGCGGGCGGCTGGAGGATGCCGGCCACCAGCTTGCTCACCTCATCGCCGCTCAGCACTTCGCGCTGGGTCAGCGCCTGGGCGATGCCGTCCAGCACAGCACGATGGCTGCGCAGGATCGATCCGGCCCGTTCGTACGCCTCGTCCAGGACACGGCGGACCTCGCGGTCCACTTCGTGGGCGGTCACCTCACTGTACTCGCGTCTCCGCCCCAACTCGGGGTCCAGATAGTCCATGTCTGGCCGGGTGTTGAGAGCCAGGTGGCCCAGGGCGGCGCTCATTCCCCAATCCAGCACCATCCGGCGCGCCAGGCGCGTCGCCTCCTTCAGGTCGTTTTCGGCACCCGAGGTGGGCGCGCCCAGGATCAGGTCTTCTGCAGCGCGGCCGCCCATGAGGACGGCCAGCTTGTCGTCGAGATAATCGCGACTGTAGACATGCTTCTCCTCCTGGGGAAGTTGCTGGGTCACCCCCAAGGCATGCCCGCGCGGCACGATACTTACCTTGTGAATTGGGTCGGCTTGGGGCAGCGACAGCGCGACCAGGGCGTGGCCAGCTTCGTGGTAAGCCAGGCCACGCTTCTCCTCCTCGGTAATGATCAGGCTGCCGCGCTCCAGGCCCATCATCACCTTGTCGCGCGCCTGGTCCAGGTCCTCAGCCTGGATGCGGCTTTTGCCCGCGCGTCCCGCCAGCAGAGCTGCCTCATTGAGCAGATTCGCCAGGTCGGCGCCCGAGAACCCGGGGGTGCCGCGTGCGATTTGAGCCAGGTCCACGTCTGGCGCGAGGGGCTTGCCCCGGCTGTGCAGTTTGAGAATCGCCTCGCGCTCTTTGAGGCTGGGCAGGTCGACGACGACGCGGCGGTCAAAGCGGCCAGGGCGCAGCAGGGCAGGATCCAGCACGTCCGGCCGGTTAGTCGCGGCCATGACCACGACTTCCTGGTTAGGCTCGAAGCCATCCATCTCGGCCAGGAGCTGGTTAAGGGTCTGTTCGCGCTCTTCGTGGGCACCGGTCATGCCCAGCCCGCGTTGCCGGCCGATAGAATCGATCTCATCGACGAAGATGATGCTGGGGCTATTGGCTTTCGCTTCCCGGAATAGATCGCGCACCCGGCTGGCGCCGACGCCGACGAACATCTCGACGAATTCGGAGCCGGTGATGCTGAAAAATGGGACCCCGGCCTCGCCAGCCACGGCGCGCGCCAGCAAGGTCTTCCCGGTGCCCGGCGGACCGAGGAGCAATACGCCGCGCGGGATTTCAGCGCCCAGGCGTTGGAACTTGTCCGGGTGTTTCAGGAAGTCGACGATCTCGCGCAGTTCGCCCTTGGCGCCCTCGGCGCCGGCCACGTCGTCGAAGGTGACGCGGGTGTGTTCTGGCACGTAGCGCCGCGCCTGGCTGCGCCCAAAGGCCAGCACATCGTGTCCCCCACGCCGCATCCCGCTCCAGAGACCATAGAGCAGGATCAGCATAAACACGAAAGGCAGCGCGTTCAGCATAACGCTCACCAGGCCCAGGCCCGGGCTATCCCGGACTTCGACTTCGACGCCCTTCGCGTGCAAGAGGGGCAGCAACGTGTCATCAGACAGGTCGGGCAATAGCGTTGCGAACTCCCGGTACTGTTGCTTTTTGCCCTGGCTATTGGCTACGGCCAGCGGCTCGCGGAGGGTGCCTTCGACACGGCGACCGATCAACGCTACGCGCTCGACCCGGCCGGCATCCACGTGTGCCCGGAAGGCTGAATAGGATAGCTCCGCGCGCTGGACGTTCAACTCCACGAGCCGTGCCAGAAACTGGGCTGCCGCCAGGCTGCTGACGATGAGCACGCCCCAGACGGCCAAAGTGATGATCATCTGACGTCGGTTCATGCAACCCCTCCCATTCTTCTAGTTAAGGTGCGACGCATTTGGATTCTGCCTACATCTGCGCTTTCTTGACCGAAGTGCGTCGCACCTTTGTCCTTAACTAAGACATCGCTCTCGGCTCCGTGCGCACGACGAGTACGGGGCGGTCGGCGTACTTGACGACCTTATCGGCAGTACCCCCGAGCAGGAAGCGGGCCAGACCGGTATGGGCGCGGTCGCCGATGATCAGCAGGTCGGCGTCTGTACGTCGAGCCTCAGCAAAGATCTCGTCGGGCAATTGGCCGCGCCGCAAGTGCAGCGTGAACTGTACGTGGCAGTCCGTTAAGGTCTTCTGCGCCCAACGTAGATAGCGAGCAATCGGCGTGTCCTCTATCAGCACCTCTTCGATCATGAGCTCGGCGGATGGGACCTCACTCGCCGGCATACCCAGATAAAAGATCGGCAAGGGTGCAATGACATGCAGCAGCGTCAACCGGGCATGTAACATCTGAGCCAGCCTGGCTCCTACCTCGATCGTGCGCTCGTCGCCCTCACCCGCGGTACAAAGCAGGACGTGTGCCAGACCACGCC
>JBBITV010000034.1:5574-15347 GCA_037440585.1 Chloroflexota bacterium | reverse complement strand
GGACTTCGGAAGTCTTGGACCGGGCCGGCCCAACCCGCTTCATCGCCTGGTGCCACGACTTTGCCTGGACCGACCCCCTGTACCAGCCGCATTCTCGACGAGCGGGTCGTGCCGCTGCTTCATGAACGACCACCGACCACTGACTACCGACCGCCGCGGTCATTTTAGCGGTTCGTGGTCGGTCGTCGGCGGTCGCGAAAGCGCTCGAAGGAGAAAGATTCATGAAGGATCTCTCGGGCAAGTCCCATATCTTGCTGCCTGCATCCCACGCAGGCCAGGCCGCCGGGGCCCTGACCGTCGCTGCGGCCTGGTCCACGAGCAGGCCGGGCGGGCCAGTGTGCTGGGTGTGGTCCAGGTGCCAGAAGGCCAATCCCTGAGCGCGGGTGCTCTGGCAGCGCAACGGCTGCGCGGCGAGCTTGAAGCCCTGGTAGCACACACCGGTGGGGAGCGAATCGAGGTTCTGCCTCGCGTCCGGGTGGTCCACCACCCGTGGGCAGAAGTGATCGAGGCCGCCCAGGAGTTAGAGGCTGACTTATTGCTGCTGCCCTGGGGTACCCGTGCCGAGTTTCTGGGCGTCCCCCTGGTCCAGGCGCTCCAGGCGGCCCCGTGTGACGTGGCCCTGGTCAAAGGCGTCGACCTGGAACGCTGCCGCCACATCCTACTCCCCATTCGCGGCGGCCCGTATGTCGAGCTGGCCTTGCGCGTTGCCCTGGCCCTGGCAGCACGGCGTGAGGGCGAGATCACGGTGTTGCACGGCATCGAGGGTGAGCCCCCGTGGATGGGCGAAGACCTGTACCGGGTCTTCCTGCCCCTGTTGCACGACCTGGAGCAGGTTACCCGCGTGGTGACGGCCCGGACCAACGTGGTCGAGGCAATCCTGCGTGAGGCACGCGGCCACGACGTGGTCGTCATGGGCGCGTCGGCCTTGCCTTCGGCCACAGAGCCAATAGGCCGGGTCGCCACCCGGGTGCTCGACGAGGCCCCAGGGCCAGTCATCGTGGTGCGCACCCGTGCGGGTCTGGAGCTGCCGCCAGCTCGGGCGGTGGCAGGAGAACTCGCGCCCATCGACCGGACCATCTCGGTCGTGGTGGACAAATGGTTCGCCGAGAACACCTTTCACAGCCGGGAGTTCGCCAACCTGGCTCGCCTGGTCGAGTTGAAAGAGCGCCAGGGAGTCACCATCAGCCTGGGGCTGCCAGCCCTTAACGAAGAAGCTACCGTAGGCCGGGTCATTGCCGCCGTGAAGGGCGCCCTCATGGACCGCTACCCCCTCCTGGACGAGATCGTCCTCATTGACTCCAATTCCACAGACCGGACGCGCGAGATCGCCGCCGAGCGGGGTGTGCCGGTCTACATCCACCCGGAGATCCTCCCCCAATATGGCAGCTATCGCGGCAAAGGCGAGGCCCTCTGGAAGAGCCTGTACGTGCTCTCCGGCGACATCGTCGCCTGGATCGACACCGACATCACCAACATTCACCCGCGCTTTGTCTATGGTATCCTCGGGCCGTTGCTCAAGGAAGCCCGCATCCAGTTCGTCAAGGGTTTCTATCGCCGTCCGCTGAAAGTGGGCGAGAAAATCCAGGCTGGCGGCGGTGGCCGGGTGACCGAGTTGGTGGCTCGCCCCCTCTTGAACCTGTTCTATCCCGAGCTCTCAGGGCTGATCCAGCCGTTATCTGGCGAATATGCCGGGCGGCGGACGGTGCTGGAGCAGTTGCCATTCTTTACCGGCTATGGCGTCGAGACCGGGCTGCTCATCGATCTGTTAGAGCACGTGGGCTTGCAAGCAATTGCCCAGGTGGACCTGCAGGAGCGCATCCACCACAATCAGCCGCTGCCGGCCCTGAGCCGGATGAGCTTCGCCATCATCCAGGTGATCATCCAGCGTCTGGAGGAGCGCCAGAGATTACGCTTGTTAGAAGAGGTCAACCAGAGCATGAAGTTGATTCGCTATGAACCGCGCCACTACTTCCTGGAAGTAGAGGAGATCCGCGACCGGGAGCGTCCACCCATGATCACGATCCCGGAATATCGAGCCAGGAGAGGGTTAAGTGTTGAGCGAGCAGCCGCCCCACCTCTCCTTGTCGGTGCACAGGCATGAGGTGTTGCTCTTCAGCGGGCTGGTATCCACCATGTCGGCCCTCAATGCCACGACGTACTCTTCCTCCCGCGTCTCCTTTGCCATGGGGCGCGATCATAACCTGCCGGCCATCTTTGGCCGCATCCACCCCCGGCGGCACACACCCTACTGGGCAGTCCTCTTCTCAGGCGGGCTGATGATCGTCATGGCCTGGTCGCTGCCCATTGAGCATGTGGCCGCCGCGGCCGACATTATGTTCCTGTTACTTTTTCTGCAGGTCAACCTGACAGTCATGACCCTGCGTCACAAGATGCCCGATTTGAACCGGGGATTCCTGATCCCCTGGTTTCCCGCTATCCCCGTCATTGCCATCGTCTGCAACGGGTTCTTGACTCTGTACCTGTTCACCTTCAGCCCAATAGCCTGGTACTTCGCCGTCGGTTGGATTGTCGGGGGTTTGCTGGCTTACTACGCTTACTTCTCGAAAATCGAAGCGATTGAGAAGCCCAAGGAAATCCTGCTGGAGGAGGTATTGGTTAGTCACGATTACTCGGTGCTGGTGCCGGTGGCGACCCAGGAGCAGGCGCGCATCCTGGGCCAGATTGGGGCCATCCTGGCCCAGGCCAACCAGGGCGAGGTGCTGGCGCTGCACGTGGTGCGGGTACCACCCCAACTCACCCTGGGTGAGGGCCGGGTACTCCATTTGCCCACGATGCGTTGCCGGTGGCTTCAGGTGTGAGAGAGGAGGTATCGCTAGCCGGGCTGCAACATGCACACCCGGCCGTTCGTCGCCTCGCGGCCGAATTGCTGGGTGTGCGCCACAGTGGGCGAGCCGTTGGTCCGCTCATAGCAGCGCTACAAGATCCAGACCGTGAGGTCCAGCGTTATGCTGCCGGAGCCCTTGGCCACATTGCCGACCCGGCCGCGATCCCCCCTTTCACCCCCTTCTCCCGGGACCCCCAATCCGGTCTTTAGTGGCAGCTATGCCCATGGCTGCCATGACCGCGGCTCTTCGCCACCTGGTTCTATCTCGCCCTTCTCCGGCACAACTCGAGAAGCGGCGAAGCGGGCTGGCAACGTGCAACGCGAGATATGGCTCGGGCGCCGTTGATACGAACCCGTGATCTACCGAGTCTCCAGATACGCGACTGTAATTCTTCTGGAAGGGCCTCGCGCGGTTGACTCGCGAGGCCCTTTTGGCTACAATTGCCCATCATCGTCGTCACAGTCGCCTATGAACTTGAGACCTTTACGCCTTCCCCCATTTCCACGCTGGCTCTCCAGCCCTGCTAAACAGATCGCCCTTCTGGGGACGCTGTCCTGGCTCGCCTACCTGGACCTGGCGTCGGACTACTCCATCGTCAGAATCATCGCCAAACCGCCCGTGTGGGACTTCGGGCGCGCCCACAACTGGAGCGCGGAAGCGTTGGCTTACTTCCTCCTGCACGTGATGGGTCCCCTGATCCCGTACCTGGTGGGCTGGCGCATCGTCCGCCGGTATCCCGCCAATCGACGCCTGCTGCTGCTGATCCTGGCCTTAGCCGCCCTGTTTGCCATCACTTTGCTGGCGATGTATCCCATCGGGGCGACCGATATCTTCGACTATATCTTCCACACGCGCATTCTGGTCCACTACGGCCAGAATCCGCTGGCGGTCCCCCCGCAGGCCTTCCGCGACGACCCGCTATACTCCCGTGTGGTCTGGTACGACCAGGCATCGCCCTACGGCCCGGTTTGGACACTGCTCACCGTCCCGGTGGGTTATCTCGCCGGTGACGACCTGATCCGGAACGTCTTCTTGATGAAGAGTCTGGTGATCCTGTTCTTTCTCGGCAGCGCGGTCCTGGTGGCGCTCATTCTCCAACGCCTCGATCCCGGTCGACAGTTGGCCGGGACGCTCTTGTTTGCCTGGAATCCACTGCTCTTGTTCGAAGCGCCAGGGAACGGCCACAACGGGATCGTGATGGTTTTCTTCACCCTGCTGGCCGTCTTTCTGTACAGCCGCCAGCGCTGGACCTGGGTCTTGCCGGCATTGCTCGCCTCTGCCCTGGTGAAATACGTCACGCTCCTGCTCCTACCGCCTTTCCTGATCTTCGGCCTGCGCGCCCAGGCTGGACGTCGCCAGCGCCTGCTCTGGCTCGCGAGAACTACCATCGCCTCGGCGGTGGTTCTCGGCGCCAGCCTGCTGCCATTTCAAGGACGGCCGACCGGTCTGGAATACGAAGTGCAGTGGTTCAGCTTGTTGGCTGTTCCCACGCTATTGGTCCATTCCCTCAAAGGCGCCCTCGGCCGGGAGCGGGCCGAGGACCTGGCTCTGCTCACCGGCAGCGGCGCGTTTCTCCTGGTGTATGTTCTCAGTCTCTGGTTCATGGCGCGTACCCAACATCTACGCCGCCTGATGGTGCTCAACACCGCGATCATCCTGGCCTATCTGGGGCTGGCGTCCACCGGCTTCCAACCGTGGTTCGTTGTCTGGCCCGCCAGTCTCGGCATCTGGCTCAACCATCCGCTCGTGGTGGGGGTGCTCCTGACTTTCACCGCTTCCAGTTTGCTGACCTACGCCGCAGGCTTCGTGTGGATCTGGAACTGGCAGCAGTGGGGTCCACTCCAGGCCAACGCGATGTTCGTCGCCGTCATTTTCCTCCCACCATTGGCGGTTGGGCTCATTAGCCTGGTGAAAACTCATTCCGCTGTGTCCCTGTTGTTACGGCGTTAGAGTCGGATCTGGCGACACGCCCAAAGGAGCCGGCGCGAAAAACAACAGTGCCGATGGGCGACCGGCATCGTAACGGAAGCGGATGCCCTGCGACATCAACTGCTGGCCGGTACGGCGGGTCGAGATCGTGCCATCGGCAGAGGCGACTTCGTAGAGCATGTCGGGGTCAAGTCCCTTGAGGACGATGCGGCGGCGCGGCCAGGGCACCGCTCCCTGAAACAGGAAGACGACGCCCGCATCCCGCGCCGGGCTATAGAACTCGGCTGCGTCGGGGGCGGCCGGTGGCTCCAGAACGGGCAGGATCAGGTCGGTTTGCGGCAGCAGGCGGTAGAGGTCGCCGTGGGCCAGGATATCGCGGACACTCTTATAGCGTTGTATCTCGGCGGCGACGGCGGTGCGGAGATCCAAGCTCCAGCCGCCCATATTCGCCGAGATTCCGAATGCGGCCATCATCCGGCTCCGCAGCCAGGCCCGCAGGTCGGCCAGGTTGGGGCAACAGTTCAACTGTTGGCCCATCGGAGAGGCTGTTAGCGACTCAATCGCGGAATCGACGAGCCAGGTGTTGAGGTACTCCGGTGGAAAGGGATAGCTGGCGCCCGCCAGGTGATAGCGTACGCGATAACTCGGCTCGGTCTCGTCGCTCAGCCAGGCAATGTCGGTCCGGCGCATCAGCCCGTAATCCATCCGGTTGCCCCCGCTGGCGCAGTTCTCGATGACCAACTCCGGGAACTCCTCTCGCAGGAAACTCAGGACTTCGTAGAGCCCCTGAATGTGCCGGTAGTCGCCGTCGCCCACTGTGCCCGGCGGGTCACACGACATCCAGAGGTTGTTGTCCCACTTCAGCCAGTCCAAACGGTAATCTCGGATGAGCCGCGCCAGCCACTCTTTCATCCACGCCCGCGCCCCAGGGTGGCCCAGGCAGATCTGTGCCGTGGCGGCCTCTCCGTCTTGCGACACAGCCTCCAGGTCAGCCTCTGGTGACAGCCACTCTAGCGGTATCTCACCCTCCGGCCCGGCGTAGCGCAGATCCACCCGTTCCGGCTCCACCCATAGCCCAAACTTGAGTCCTTTTCTATGCACATAGTCGGAGAACGCTGCCAGGCCACTGGGGAATTTCTCGCGGTTCTCACGCCAGGTGCCCAGGCCCAGGCCGAAGTCGCCCTGGCGGGGCGAGCCTGCGTACCAGCCCGCGTCAATGTAGAACACCTCGAGGCCCAGCTCGGCTGCCACGTCCACCTCGCCCCGCAACGTGGCTTCGTCGAGGTCGATCCCGTAAGCATACCAGGTGTTGTACTGGGTCCAGGGGAAGTCCAGGGGGCGTGGCCGCAGCAGGTATGCGCGGGCAAAGGCGTGGGATGCGTTCGCCGCGTCGTCCAGGTCGCCCTGGTAGAATCCGAGGAACCGGCGTGGCGCCTCGAAGATCTCCCCAGGCGCCAGGTCGTGCCGGATGCCCTCCAGTCCGCCTCGCAGCCGGGTCAGCCCACCTTCATGGCTCACCCGTAGCCCCCAGGCGCCGGACCACTCGATCCCCCCGAAGAGGCCCTCGCCCTGGTCCGGCGCAGCCAGCGCAAACCAGCCCATGCTGTCCTCGGACGAACGCCGGCTCGATCCGAGGTGCTGAATCACCCCCTCGCTTAATCGGAGTGAGCGCAGCCGCAGGCTGGGCAGCGGCTGAGCAAAGCGCCAATCTTCCCCCTGGGGACTCAACCCCTGCACCCAATACAGGGTCAGAACTCCAGGCGAAGGACGCAGCGCCAGGGAGATCGAGTCCAGCGCGGTGAGACTGGCCAACACGCTGTTCCCCGTGTTTTCCAGCGCGGCCCACTGCTCGATGACACTGGCCCCAGGGAAGGCCACGTAGTGCAGGTGGGCGGTCAATGGCCCCCGGGCCAGCGATACCTGAAGCTCCAGCGACCCATCCGGGTTCACCCACGTCCGGTAGCCCTGGAAGACGAAATTGGACGTGGAGCCGGTCAAGACCTGCCCGTCCAACTCCAGGCGCAATTCGGCGCTGGCCCCACTGGCCGGCGCCAACCATTCGCGGCCGGTCAGGTTGTTCACCAGGCTGATCAGTCGATAGCCAGTTGCCGGATCGTAGCGCATGCGACGCCGGATGCCGCTGCTCCCGATTTCCCAGGTGTACGTTTCCGCGTCGTAGGCGACGTAGGCATCCGTCGATTCCGCCACGATCTCGCCGGCGAAGTCTTCGGCCTGTTGCGGGCGCGGCAGCGCCTGTCCTGCGGCCGCCGCCCACAGGATTACCAGGACGAGGACGAGCGCGATGTACCTTGGCTGTCGCGCCGCCCGCCCGATGTGCTCGAGCCACTCGTGTCCACTCTGTTCCAAGACTGTACCTTTTTGGACTGTATCCAAAACACATTCTAGCGTATCAGGAGCCTGTTGTCCAATTTGCAAATCGTCCTTGACAAAAACTTTTTACCCTGATATACTAGTGGCGAAACTAATTTTTGTGACATATCGCCAGGCGATATCCGAACGTGGGGAGGGGCAGCTTTGATCGAACCAGCTACTGGACCGGAACCAAGTCTCTTGTTGAAGACCCGTGCGTTGATGCCCGCACTCAACGAGCAAGAACAGAAAGTCGGACATTACCTCCTGGATCATCCCAATGAAGTGGTCCACCTGGCCATCAGCGACCTGGCCCACCGCTGCGCCGTCAGCGATGCGACCATTTTTCGCTTCTGCAAAAAGGTCGGCACAGAAGGCTACCAAAGCCTCAAGATCCGGCTGGCGCAGGACCTGGCCTCGGCCCGAGCCGCGACCTACGTCCCGATCACCGACAAGGACAGCCTGGCCGAGGCGGCTCAGAAGGTCATCGCAGCCGACGTCAAGGCGCTGGAAGACAGCCTGAGTGTCTTGAACCTGGCCGCGTTGGAACGCGCAGTCGATGCGCTCCTGGCAGCGCACCGGGTGGACATTTACGGCTCCGGTGGAGCAGCGGATGAATCGCCTCTTCGGAGCTATCAGCGAGAGCCGGAAGGCTGAGGTCATCCGTGACCTGGATCAGGCCAGCGCTATCGGTAGAGACTACGTGCTGTTGGTGCTGCTGAGCTGCGTCATCGCCACTTTCGGCCTGATTCTGAACAGTGGACCGATCATCATCGGGGCGATGCTCATCGCGCCGCTCATGTCGTCTATTCTGGCGTTCGCCCTGGCCCTGGTCCGCGGCGACCTGGGCCGATTGTGGCGCGCCCTGCTGACCTTACTGGCGGGCATCCTGCTAGCCACCGCACTCAGCACTGCGCTAGGCCGCCTGGCGTCGGCCGGGGAATTCAACTTCCTGGAGGAACTGCCTGCCGAAATCCTCAGCCGCACCCGGCCGACGTTGTTCGACCTGGCGGTAGCCGTGGCGGGCGGGGCCGCGGCCGCCTATGCCCTGGCTCAACCGCACCTGTCGGCCACGCTGCCCGGCGTCGCGATTGCCACCGCGCTCATGCCGCCGGTGTGTGTCATCGGGATTGGGCTTTCACAGGGGCGCGGAGACATAGCGGGCGGCGCGCTGCTCCTGTTCCTGGCTAACTTTGTGGCCATTGTGTTTGCCAGCTCGGTGATCTTTGCCGGCGTTGGCTTTGGTCCGCTGGCTCTCGCCCAACGCCGGGGCGTGGTCTCGCGCGCCCTACTTTTTTCGAGCACGTTGTTAGTGTTGGTGACGGCGCCTCTCGGCGCGTTCATGATACGCATCGTCGGCGATGCCCAGGAAAACGAGGCTATCCGTACAATTCTGGTGAACGAAATGCAGCCTGGCGCGGCAAGAGAGAGCTGGAGCTTCGACGAGCCAGTCCCGGTCTTGGTCCTTTATAACCTGGATCGCTCCTGGAGCCCGGCCGACTGGCAGGCCGTCATAGCGGCAGTTGAACGCCTGCAAGCTGCCCTCACGTTGGCCGGGCATCTCGTCACTCCGGTACCGGTCCGCCAGGACGTGGCCGCCGCCCTGAAGGATTACGATCCCACCGATAACGTCGTGTTCAACGGCTGCGAGGGGCTGGAGGGATTCCCGGACCGGTATGACTTGGTGCCACCCGTCCTGGAGAGTCTGGGTTTTGCGTATACTGGGGCTGATGCCCGGTCTCTGGCGCTGAGTTCTGACAAGCGACAGATGCGCGCTGTGCTCCAGGCCAACGGGGTCACTGTACCAAGAGGTCGAGTTTTCACGTCGCCAGGCGTGGATGGCTGGAACCTCTACCCGGCCATCGTCAAGCCGGTGGCCATGCACTGTAGTGAGGGCATCACCCGCGAGGCGGTGGTGACTAGCCCCGCAGAATTGCGCGAACGCGTGATCTACGTTCTCGATACATTCCGCCAACCGGCGCTGGTCGAGGAGTTCATCGACGGCCGGGAATTTCACGTAGCGGTGTGGGGCGACGGCCGGCCGGCAGCTTTGCCTCTGGCCGAGATGGACTTCAGCGCATTCAGCGACATCCGCGACCGCCTGTGTACTTACGCCGCCAAGTGGGAACCGGAGTCCCTGGCGTACCGCCTGATCGAGACGCTCTGCCCGGCCCCGGTGGATGCCACACTCCGGGCGCGCATCGAGGCCGCGGCCGTCGCGTCATTCAGAGCCCTTGGCTGCCGGGATTATGGCCGCATGGATATCCGGGTCCGGGACGACGTGGTCCACGTCCTGGACGTGAATCCCAATTCCGACATCTCTGAGGACGGTAGCTTTGCTCTGGCCACCGAGGTGGCCGGATTTAGCTACCCCCGGATGGTGAGCCGGATCGTTCAATGGGCGGCTGTCCGGCGCCGACGTGTGCCGCGCTAATATCCGTGACACAATGAATAGACGAGAAATGCGTAGGTCAGAGGATAGAGTCGCTCCCGTCCGCGAGGAAGTGACCCTCAGCCGGGACCTGGGCCTGTTTACCATCACGATGATCGGCATCGGCGGGATGATCGGCGCCGGGATCTTCGTGCTCACCGGCATCGCGGCCGGCGTCGCTGGCCCGGCCCTGGTGC
>JBBITV010000034.1:0-5564 GCA_037440585.1 Chloroflexota bacterium | reverse complement strand
TCTTCCTGAATGGTGTCGTGACGATGTTCACGGCGATGGTCTATGCTGAACTGGGCTCCGCTTTCCCTGAAGCGGGAGGCGGCTACCTGTGGGTCAAGGAGGGGCTGGGCGGCGCCCAGGGGTTTCTGGCGGGCTGGATGAGTTGGTTCGCTCACGCCGTGGCCGGCAGCCTCTATGCCCTGGGCTTTGGCCGCTTCGCGACGGAGCTGTGGGTCATGGCTGGCGTGCCAATGGCCGGCCTATCTGTGCACCAGATGACCCTGGGCTTCACGACCCTGGTCATTGTCCTCTTCACTACCATCAACTATCGCGGCGCGTCAGAGACGGGCACGATTGGCAACATCGTGACTATGACCAAGGTGATCATTCTGGGACTGTTCGTGATGTTCGGCCTCATCGCCATGGCGCGCACCGAAGCCTGGCATACCCGCTTCACCACGGAGTTTATGCCCAATGGCTTTGGCGGAGTGCTCATTGCCATGGGATTGACCTTCATCGCCTTTGAGGGATATGAGATCATCGCGCAGTCTGGAGAAGAAGTGGTCAATCCCAAGCATAACATCCCACGCGCGATCTTCCTGGCCATTCTCATCGTCGTGATCATCTACATTCTGGTTGGCGCCACGGCTATCGGCGCGACCATCCCATCGGCCGGGATGAAGGCCCACGAGTACTTGGGGCTGAAGAAAGAGATTGCCGTGGTCGAAGTGGCCCGCCAGACCTTCCCTCTTGGGATTGGGGGGGTGGTGTTGCTCTTCAGCGCGCTGGTGTCCACCATGTCGGCCCTCAATGCCACCACGTACTCTTCTTCCCGCGTCTCCTTCGCGATGGGGCGCGATCATAATCTGCCGGGCATTTTCGCTCGCGTTCATCCCCACCGTCACACGCCACATTGGGCGATCATCTTCTCTGGCGGACTGATGCTGGCCATGGCCTGGTCGTTGCCCATCGAGCACGTGGCTGCCGCCGCCGACATCATGTTCCTGCTCTTGTTCTTCCAGGTCAATATGGCGGTGATGACCCTGCGCCACAAGCGACCCGACCTGGAGCGAGGCTTCGTCATCCCCTGGTTCCCCATTGTGCCGATCATTGGCCTGGTCACCAAAGCTATCCTGGCTGTCTACCTGCTCAACTACAGCCCGATCGCCTGGTACTTCGCCATCGGTTGGACCGTTGTCGGGCTGCTGGCTTACTACACCTATTTCTCGCGGATTGAAGCCATGGAAAAGCCCAGAGAGATCCTGCTGGAAGAGGTGCTCGTCAGCCGCGATTACTCAGTGCTGGTGCCGGTCGCGACCCAGGAACAGGCGCGCATCCTGGGCCAGATCGGGGGCGATCCTGGCGCAGGCCAACGGCGGCGAAGTCCTGGCGCTGCACGTGGTGCGCGTGCCCCCGCAGCTCACCTCCATGTGCGGAATAGGAGCGGGCGGAAGAAACGTGCTGGTCAGGCAACCAGCACCGACATGCGTGCTCCTTTTCGAATCCATCACTCCCTGTCACTGTGACCCAAGTCCAGCCAGGTTCTGGCGCGGTCACCGCCGCAGCAGCGTCTCGATACTGTTCACCAGGTGGGGCTCG
Organism: Chloroflexota bacterium; assembly: GCA_037440585.1. Taxonomy (GTDB): domain Bacteria; phylum Chloroflexota; class Anaerolineae; order Epilineales; family JBBITV01; genus JBBITV01. The sequence goes on along the minus strand of JBBITV010000034.1, from coordinate 3,986 downwards.
TCCAGAGGACCGATGAACATTTCGGCAACCTTGCCCTGCTTATCCACGAAGAAGGTCTCCGGGACGCCGCGAATGCGGTAGGCTTGCGAGATCTTGCTGCCCAGGTCCGGGCCGTTGGGGTACGTGATGTCGAACTCGCGGATGTAGGCCCGGGCCTCGCGTTCGGTATCCATGTAGTCCACACCGATGAAGACGACGCCCCGGTCCTTGTAGCGGCGCCAGACCTTCTCCAGGTAGGGCGCTTCGTCCCGGCAGGGTGGGCACCACGACGCCCAGAAGTTGACCACGACGACATGCCCCCGGTGCTCGGCCAGGGATACCTGCCCACCGTCGAACGTTTGGAGCGTGAAGGTGGGGGCCTCGCCCTCGCTCACCGGCCCGGCGGCCCGGTAGCGCATCGCGATGGCGAACAGCGCCAGAAATACCAGCAACCCACCGATAATGGCCATTTGGACCGCCGTGCGCTGCTCCAGGGTCTTCGGCCTGGGTCCGGTGGTTGCGCGATCTGCAACGGGCGGCGTTTCGGACGAGAACACGGTATCTACGGTTTGCGGCCGCTGGCCTGCGTCAGACAGTCCCTCCATCCAACTCACCCCTTTCTCCCGGTACTCCCAATCCGGTCTTTAGTGGCAGCTATGCCCGTGGCTGCTATGACCGCGGCTCTTCGCCGCCTGCTTGCCGAGATACTGCTTGGGCTCCTGCTTGAACAACTTCTTGCAGGCCAGCGAGCAGAAGTAATAAGTCTCACCTTTGTAAGGATAGGTGGCCGTGGGTTTTCTCTCGTCCACCTGCATGCCACAAACGGGATCTTTCGCCATCAGCCTTTTCTCCTTCCTTTTGGGGAATGTCTCTCTATTGTTGGGGAATGTCTCTCTACTGAACAGCTTCAGGATAGCCTATCCTATCCCCAAACACAAGCGCCATGTGACGGGTCAGGTGTGGGCAAAAATACCCATCGACAGCCCGGTCTGGCCGGGCTAAATGGCCCAAGATCCGTCGTCAGCGTGTGGTGGGAGGCGTCGTGCTGGCATGGTCAGCGGGGTCACGAGGTCTCTCCCTGGACGTAACGGGATGGGTCGTCCTGGAAACAGGTGAGGCAGGCCGTCGAACAGAAGAGATGGCGAGTGCCCTGGTAAACGATACTGCCCGCCGCCTGTCCGGGCGCCACGGCCATACCACACACCGGATCCACCGGCCAGGGCTCGTCCGCCTGGCGTTGCAGCCCTTCGGGCTGAAAGCGCCCCTGGTGCAGCACCAGACAGTGAAAGGCCTGTTCTGTCTCGCCATTCCCGGGCACAACGCAAGCCCGCAGGCTGACGTAGCGGTCCAGCCCGGAGAGGATCAACTTGCGAGCCAACACTTTCTCGACCTGGAACAGCCCGGCCGGGTTCTCCATTGTCACTTCAATGTGGATAGGAGTTTCCATGCCAGCCCGGATGGTCACTTCCCGGACGGCCATGGCCGAGACAGCGTGGATATCGGCCTTACCCCGGTCGAAGGCTACCTGGCCCCGTCCCCGGGTCATGTCTGCACCGTCGGCGACGGCTACGACGGCGCCTTCCAGGGTGACAGGCACCGGGGCACAGTCGTGGCTGACGATAGCCGAGAGGATGAAGCCGATCAGCACCTGGGCCTGGGCTGGGTCGGGGTAGAGATCGGGCAACAGGCGTGCCAGCACCGATTGGGCCAACATGGCGCTGTAGGTCTCGTGGCCTGCGCGGGCCACCTGGTTGCCCACGTCGTGGAGCAAGGCCGCCGCCAGCACCACGACGTAGGCATCCTCAAGCGTTCCAGCACTGCTGCTGACCACGTCGGGGATAACACCGGCTGCATGTAACAGGTCCAGCAGGCGCAGGGCATGGGCCGCCACCACCTGGGCGTGCATCTGGCCATGGTCGTTGTAACCCAGCTTCTCTATGGCGATGTAGTTGGTCAGGTCCCATAGGGCGAGGGTCTGCGGGTCAGCCAACAAACGTGCGACACGGATTAGACACGTAGCAAACTTGATACTACAGCCATACATAACTAATGATCAGCGGACGACGGGTACCCGCTTCCAACCGGGTGCCCGTCGCGCGCTTGGCTCACTGGGGCGCAGAGCAATGGTCACTTGGTCTCGGTCTGCGGCCGGCGGGCGCACCTCTGGCACAGGACGACCATCCTCGCTTCGGACGCCCAGCCAGCGACGGTTTCGCGCTCAACCACATGGTCCATACACAGGCCCATCCCGCACACGGCACACACGGCGACCGCATCCATAGTCTTGCCTGCCTTGGCACATGTGTAACACTTCATGGCTCTCACCCCCTTTCTTTAGCCCTATAACGCACAGCAATGGTCACCCGGTCCGTGCGAGCGCGTCCGAGCATTCCTGGCATAGGATCTGCATCGTCTGCTCGGGCACCAGGCCGACCACGGGTCTCACTGCCTCGCGGCGAATCACGTGGGCCATACACAGGGCCATCCCGCATATGGCACACACGGCGACCGCGTCCGTGCTCTTGCCTGCCCTGGCACACGTGTAGCACTTCATGATTATCACCTCCTTCCACGGCTATACAGCGGGCCGAATGGAGCGCCAGCATAGCTTTTATCCCCAGCGCCAGTTCGGATGCACGTACACTCTTGATGCTCAAGCTTTTCATGGCAACCTCCTCGCGGACTATGGTCCGCAGTCAGCATACAGGGACAGCCGCGCGACAGGCGGCTGCCTGAGGAACCTCCAGCCTGAAGGCCCGCATGTAGAGCGTCAGAACTCGATGCAGCACTGGGGGCCGGCTGACGAACGCCGCCAGCCCCTGCACCAGGGGCAGTGGCAACCGGGGCAGCACCCGCTGGGCCAGGCAGAGTACGTCGTAGACTGGCTTGCGGGCGGCTATCAGCCCACGGTAAGCTGCCTGGGCCTCCTGCAGCCCCATGTCACCCTCCAGCACCTGGCGCAGCAGGCAGCCCAGGTGGGTCCCAAAGAAGAGGGCCGGGCGGATGCCTTCGCCTGTCAGCCCCAGGCATTGCCCGGCCGCGTCGCCCACCAGGAACAGGTCACCCATCACCGGGTCCCGCAACGTGTGCGGGAAGTAGCCGCCGTGGAGCCCGTCCCGCCGCAGGTCCAGGTCGGCGAGAAAATGGTCTAATCCGGAGCCCAGGCGCGTGTCTCCCCGATAGCTGCCAATGCCGATGCGGCTCAACTTGCCAATCGGGAAAGCCCAGGTGACGCCCATCGGCAGGAGGCCGCGCGGGTCGTACCAGAAGTGCAGGCCATCGTCCCGGTAGGCCACCGTGGTCTCCAGGCCAAAGTTCAGCCGATCCCGGCGGACCAGGTCGGGCCGGAGGCGGCTTCCCACCATGGCCCGCCAGCCTGAGGCGTCCACGATGAGTTCACCGGCAAAGACGCCCTGGGTGGTAAGGACCCGGTCACCTTCAACCCCCAAAGTGGCTGCCTGGATAAACCCGGCATCGCTACGTTCCCACAGGCGACAGCAGAGGATAGTATAGTCGAAGGTACAGAAGGGTTCCGGCACGGGAAAGACGAAGGTGTGGCCCGGGGTGTGCAGCACCAGGCGGTCGTGCACCTGGAGCACCGCCGCTTCCAACGCTAGAGCCTGCAAGGTGGAGAGCAAAGTGCCACAGGCGGATGTCTGGCCGGTGCCGATAAGCTTGCGGTCAATCAAGAGCACGCGCTTGCCGCACAGTTGCGCAGCCACGCTCAGGCCAGCAAAACTGGCGCCAACGATGATGGCGTCGTAGGCCTTCACTTTAACCCCTCTTCCGCCGCCCACAGGGGCGAGCGCCAGCGACGCAGCCGCAAGGCATTGGACGTCACCGAGACAGAGCTGGTGGCCATGGCCACGGCGGCGATCACCGGGTTTAGCAATACGCCCAGGAAGGGGTAGAGGATGCCGGCGGCCACCGGAATGCCCAGAGTGTTGTAAATGTAAGCCCAGAAGAGGTTCTGTTTGATGTTGCGCATAGTGGCTTTGGAGAGGGCA
>JBBITV010000033.1:14433-15391 GCA_037440585.1 Chloroflexota bacterium | reverse complement strand
GAGGCCGTCTAAGCGGCGGGCAATCTCTGCTGCAGGAGCATCTGCTTCTCCCGCAGGTAGTCTTTCAGGTTGCCAGAGAGGTTGGGAAGGTTACCAGAAGAGGGGTCATCCATGATGGCCTCAGCTTGAGCACCCAGCCGGGGGTCTTTTGCCAGGTACCATACAAGGGCATGAGTGTCCAGAACGTAAGTTTTCACAACAGATCCTCAGGCACCCTGTATTCGGCAGCCTGGATATCCTCGAAGCTCAAATCCATACCACGCCAGATGCCTTTCAGATCCTCGAACTTCTGGGGGCGGCCATTGCCCTCGATCTCCTGCGCCTGGGCTAGCAGGTGATCCACCTTGGCCCGTAATGCGTATACGGCCAGCTCAAGGCTACGCACCTCGCGGTCTAACTCGGCCAGTGTCATAGTCATCACCTCCGCTTCTGTGGATACTCACTTCAAGATACGTGCAACGTGACGAGGGATACCCCTATTATACCATCGCTCACACCTGGCGGCAAAACACACATCATCGTATGCAAACTCCGTGCACAGAAAGAGGAGCAGCCTGATCAGGGGGCACGCATCAGTGTGCCCGCCGGCACGGCCCTCCCAGCCCGTGAAGCGTGAAATCATCACGCTGTCCCTGATTCCGACTCCGGAGGCGTGTGGGCAGGCGAGTTGCGGATGATCTCAAGCAGGTCAGAACTGCGCGCCGGCAGTGTGCGTGAGGTGTAAAGGCGAATAACGGTTTGATCTAATCCTATCCGGACAATGGGGAGGTCGGGAAAGGACTCCAAAATCCGGGTCGTGAGAGATGTTCCCCTCTCATATTCACCTTCCTCCTCAGCCACAAGAACGACATCCGGCATCGTTGCCGAAATGCGAGCCAGTACCTGTTCGTCCCTCATCCACGGACCAACCAGCTCCACATCCTCGCCCTGGCAGAGGACTCGCTCCCGGCTCTCGCCT
>JBBITV010000033.1:11101-14423 GCA_037440585.1 Chloroflexota bacterium | reverse complement strand
AAAAGCAACACACGCCGTTTCTGTCCCACTGCGGCTTGCCCTTGGACGGACTTTCGCTAGATCATCCATACTCTTTCCATCTACGCTTCTACGCTTTCAGGATACCAGAAAGGCCAGTTGTGATCAATCCCTCGTAGTCATCACAAAGGATGAAAAAAGAGGGATTTAGAAGTCCCTCTCTCGGCTGAAGAATTAGTTCTATGCATCACGCATCATGTCAGACCAATCCCTTGTGGCGTGCATACCTCACTGCCTCATACCGGCTACCCACATGCAACTTGGCCAGGATATTGCGCGTGTGACTCTTGACCGTGTGCAAGCTAATAGATAAGGCTTTGGCAATTTCTTTGTCTGCGGCTCCCTCGGCAACCAGGCTGAGCACCTCCTGTTCCCGGTGGGTGAGAGCCACCATCTCTGCCTCGGAAACCATTGTCGCTTGCCGGCTCAGGCGACGGAACTCCTCCAGCATACGGCCAGCCAGTACCGGTGTGATGGCTGCTTCACCTCGCATCGCCCCCCGTAACATTTCTAGCATCGATCGCGAGCGCATGCTCTTCAGGAGATAGCCCTGTGCCCCATGTTTGATGGCCTCGAACAGCTTCTCCTCGTCGTCGCGCACAGTGAGAATGACTACGGTCACGGCCGGTAGGTCTTTCTTAAGCCGCCGTGTGGCTTCTAAGCCGTCGCAGCCCGGCATCCCAATATCCATTAACACGAGGTCTGGCACCAATTCCTGGGCCTTGATCAGAGCCTCCAGTCCATCGCTGGCTTCACCGACCACCTCGAAGTCCGGCTGAGCGTTCAGAATGCCGACCAGTCCTTCCCGAAACAGAGCATGATCGTCAGCCAAGAGAACTCGAATCCGTTCCATCTCACTTCCTCCCTACGCGGTGCGCGTCCGCAGGCCCCCACTGGCGAAGCTCCCCACAGACGTTCAATGTGGTAACGGGCTAAGGTTTACCGGCCAGCGCAGGATTACCCGCGTTCCCTGTCCAGGTGCCGAATCGACCGTAAGCTGCCCGCCGATGCGAGCGGCCCGGGCACGCATGATGCTCAGACCAAAATGACTGCCGCCATCCACCGGCGGCGTCGTGGGGTTGAAACCGTGCCCATCATCTTCCACGCTCACCAGCGCCTCGGCTCCCTGCTGTTCCAGGCGGACGGCGACGTGTTTAGCCTGGGCATGATGGCGGACATTTAGCAGCGCCTCGCGGATTACACGGAGCACCTGCTCTGTATCGTCCGTGGGTAAGAGGAGGGCGGACTGAAGCCTGACTACCAGATCAACCTGTGGTACACCATCTGTGTCGAACTCGCCTACCAATTTGGCCACGCGATCTTGTAAAGCCTGGCGCGGCTGTGGACCCTGCTGCAAACTCGCAATCGATCGTCGCACCTCATGTGCGGCCTGGTCGATGGCGGCGCGAATGCGCTGCAATCCATCTATTGCCGCCTGGCTGTTTCGGGCCTGTACGAGCTCGGCTACCTGCTCGGTCTTGAGCCCCAGATAGACCAAAGCCTGGGCCAACCCATCGTGCATTTCTGTGGCAATGCGCTGGCGCTCTTCCAGCGTTGCTACCCGCTCGGCCTGTGCGTACAAGCGGGCATTTTCCAGGGCGATAGCGGCTGAGTTGGCCAGTTTGGTGAGCAGACTCCCGGCCTCATTGGAGAAAGCGCCTGCTTTGGAATTACCCACACACAGGGCCCCAATGACCCGATCTCCCACCCGTAACGGTGCCGCCAGGTGGCTGACTCGAAACGGCGCCGTGATAATGCTGCACGCTTTCAGGCAACCGTCCACCTGGCACGGCAGCGCCCGATCGGCTGCCAGTACCTGGCTGGCGGGAGACTGTTCGGATGGTACCTGAGTTCCAGAGACTGCCTCCCGTGGGCCACTGGCTGCCTGCAGGCTCAATGTCTGGCCTCCATCTTCGAGCAAGCACAGGAATGCCACGTCGCCCGCCAGCAGTTCCCGCGCCTTATCCGTCACCGAATGTAGGACGTGCTGGAGTTCCAGATGTGAAGAAATCTCGCGGCTCACCTCATGGAGCGCCTCCAACTCCCGGGTACGCTGCGCCACCTGGGCCTCAAGGTTTTCCCGGGCTATGTGCAGTTGTTGGCGCATGGTCTCCAGGCTTTGGCCGACCTGGCCAACCTCGTCCATCCCCAGACGAGGCACGGGTTTGGCAAGATCGCCGCTGCCGATACCTCGAGCGACCTGTTGCAACGTCTGGAGCGGGCGAATGACAGTTCCGTAGGTAGTCACATAGCCGAGGAGCAACAGGGCGATGGCACTGGCCAGGAAAGCCATTTGGATGAGGCGCAAGCGACCGATCCAGGCGACGCCCGCACGCTCCAGTGCTTGCATCACCCCATCAATCGCCCCTACCAGTGCGAGAGACTGCTCTTCAATGGCTGATATGGCACGCGCAAAGGTCGGAGTCCCCGCTGGGCTGGCCAGCACAGTCTCCACTTCGGCCCGCAACGACGTCCAGCCTTGTCGTACCCTCGCCAGTTGGGCCCGCACTTCTGGGCCGCCAGCCGGCGAAAGCACGACCATCCGTCCAGGCGAATATGGCGCTGGCCCACCGTTTTCGAGCGCCTCCAAGGTGGTTTCAAAAAGACCAACCGCCTCCGTCAGCGCTTGCTGGTGTGCCGGCTCATCGGGGTGTTTCTCGATCTCCAGAGCATAGCGGGTCATGGCCTGGAGCAGCATGCGTTGCCGTCCAGTCAGGTTGATGATCAGGGCCCCTTGCTTCTCAGTCTCCAGGGTCCAGGAGGTCGCGACGACGGAGATCGAGATCAACAGGAAAAAGGCCACGAACAGGACCCCCATTCTGACCCGCAGACCGGTGATCATCATCCGCCTCGTTTCTTTTCTTTCAGCATCTTCTCCAGAGCCGGCACGACGACGGCCCAGTCGCCCACGATGCCGTAATCCGCCTGTCCGAATTGTAAACATTGGGTTTGGTTTAGTCAAGATAGACACTTCAGCCGAGACGCTCCAATGCGCAAACTCCTAAGGACACTGCCAAGGACACCTGAAGGGACACCACCATGCTATTATACGACCATACTTAGTTTGAAAAGGAGACTACCATGGCTTGGGTCATTGATCCCGCTCACTCGCTCGTCGAGTTTACAGTCAAGCATATGATGATCACGACGGTGCGCGGTCGCTTCACTTCGTTTAGCGGCTCGCTGAACCTGGACGAAGCGCACCCGGAACGGTCCTACGTTGAAGGGACCATCGATGTAAGCAGCATCGATACGCACGAGCCCAACCGGGATGCGCACCTGCGCTCGCCCGACTTCTTTGATG
>JBBITV010000033.1:0-11052 GCA_037440585.1 Chloroflexota bacterium | reverse complement strand
CCCCGCGTCCAGGGGGTGGGCCCCAATCAATTTAAGGTGGCAGGCGACCTGACCATCCGGGATGTCACCCGCCCGATCGTTTTCGACGCCACGAATGAAGGGATGGGCAAGGACCCCTGGGGAAATCAGCGGTTGGGTCTCAGCGCCAAGGCCACTCTGAACCGCAAAGACTTCGGGCTCAACTGGAACGTGGCCCTGGAGGCCGGCGGCTGGCTGGTTGGAGACGAGGTCAAGATAGCCATTGAGCTCGAAGCCGTTCAGAAGCAGGTGGAGCCGGAGCTGGTCGCTGCGTAGGTTGGCTGACCAACGTGTAGCCCTTTATTTCCCCGTTCTCTCTACGAGTGCCTGCAAATCTTTCCCCAGCGCATTGAGCTCTTCGCCATATTGCGCCCAGTTGCCCGCACGCAAAGCCTCCTGAGCGCGCTGGTAGTGCTCCTGCGCCGAGCGGATCAGGTCGACGATGTCGGCGGGAGCGGTGGTTGTGGCGGGGGGCGAAGTAGTCTGCCCGGAGGTCGTGGCAGCGACGGGCGGAGCGGCGCCGAACAGGCCGGCCAGCGCACGCGATAACGTGTCTTCCATGCGCAGCTCGGTCCCCGAAGCGACGATGACGCGCTTTAGCTCAGGGATCTGGCCGGTTTCGGCCTGGAGGTAAAGTGGCTCGACGTATAACAACGACTGGCCGATGGGAATAATCAACAGGTTGCCGTGGATAACCTGGGAGCCGCGTTGGCTCCAGAGTGATAGTTGGGCTGAGATCTGGGGATCCTGATTGATCCGCGCCAGGATCTGAGACGGACCGTAGATGATTTCCTGCTTTGGGAGGCGGTAGAGCACAATGCCACCATACTTGTCGCCGTCCGAGCGGGCGGCCATCCAGCCGACCAGGTTGTCTTTGCCTTTGGGGGTGAAGACCTGGGTCAACAAGAACTCGGTCTGTGACTCGCCCTGGAGCCGCATGACGACGTAGTAAGGTTCCTGTGGTAACACCTGGTTGCCCTGTTGCACTTCGCCGGGAACGACCCAAACGTCCTCGCGGTTGTAGAAGAGATTGGCCTGGCGCATGTGGTAAGTGGCATAGACCTGCGTCTGGATGCGGAACAGGTCTTCAGGATAGCGCACGTGCGCCCGCAGGGCGGCCGGCATCTGGTCGATGGGCTTGAACAGACCAGGGAACACGGCTGCCCAGGTCTGGATCAGCGGATCGTTGGGGTCGGCCAGGTAGAACACCGGCAGGCCGTCGTAAGCGTCGATGGCGACTTTCACTGAATTGCGGATGTAGTTAATTCTCTGCAGCGGCCGCGACCCGGGCTGGGCCACCGGCTGCGAATATGGATAACGGCTACTGGTCGTGTAGGCATCCAGCAGCCAGATCAGCCTGCCGTCGGCGACGACCAGGTACGGATCACGATCATACGTGAGGAAGGGGGCGATGATTCTGGCCGCATCCCGAATATTCCGGTTCAGCATGACGCGGCTTTCAGCAGTGAGCGCCTGAGCGAACAGCAACTCGCTATCGCCGAAGCGGTAAGAGAAAGCCAGCTTTTTCAGCAGTGAATCGAGGGGCACGCCACCCTTGCCGGTATAGGTCGTCCGGACGTTGATGTCGCCCTGGGGATAGTCGAACTCCTGGACGCGCGTGCGGACGAAAACGTAGGCGCTACCGCGCTCGCCGTAGTAAATCTGCGGCCGCGTGATGGGCAGGTTGATGCTAATGCGCGGCGGCAGGTCTTGCACGTACAACACGGGCAGACCTTCGCCGCGCACTTCGTTGACCGGGCTCATGACCAGACCGTAACCGTGGGTGAACTCCAGGTGCTCGTTGACCCAGGTCCGGTTCTGCAACTGGGTCGGGTCCAGTTCGCGCACAGAGAGCATGATCTGCTGCAATCCACGGTCGAAGATGTAGCGGTCGATGTCCACATCGTTAAAGTCGTAGTAAGTGCGGAGGGCCTGGATCTGCTTGAAAGTCTGGCGCAGCGGCCGGTAGTCCCACAGGCGGACGTTCTGGATAGTAGCGATGTTCTCGTTCAGGATTTGGGCATTGGGTGGCTGCGGGGTGTAGTCCTGCTCCTGAACATTGTCCAGATTGAAGGCCTGGCGCGTAAATCGGATGTTGTGCTCGATGTACGGCTGCTCGCGCACGAACTCATTGGGCCGCACGACATAGTTCTGGACAATGGCCGGGTAGACGCCGCCTAGCAGAATGGCGACGGCAACCCACAAGCCGGCTCCCAGGGCAGGCGGCCACAGGTTGCGGGTGACGACGGTCGCCAGGATGAGCATGCCGACGAGGATCGCTACCGGGGCCAGCACGTTGTACGCCAGAAGTGAGGCATTCATGTCAGTATAGCCGGCGCCGAAGACGACACCGCGTTCCGAGTACAGGAGGTCGAAGCGGCTCAACCAGTGGCCCAGAGCCATGTCGAAGGCGACCAGCGCGCCGAGGATCACCACATGGTTCCACATGTAGCGCGGTACTTCGTAGATCTGGTGCTGGATCTGGGGCAGGCGGTGGAGGCCATAAATCGCTCCCACGCCCAGGAGCGAGAGGACGAGGACGCCGAGCAGCCAGGTCTGGACGAAGTGGTACATGGGCAGCTCAAAGATATAGAAGCCGACGTCTTGCGAAAAAATCGGATCGGCGATGCCAAAAGGACGCCGGTTCAGGAAACGCAACAGATTTTCCCACTGAGCACCGACCGTGCCGGCCAATGTCAGGCCCAGAAATGCCGTCACGATGATCACGGTGAGGCGCGCGGCGCCACTGCTCCAGGGCACTTGCTGGCCGAAGAAGACGGGCTCGCGTCCCGTCAAAGTGCGCGCCAGCCACAAGTTGCCACCTAGAATCAGCACTGCTACTGCCAGGCCCACGGCGAACGCGCCCGCCCGTGCCCAGAGTGTGGTCCAGAAGACACTAGTGAAGCCCACCGACTCAAACCACAATAAGTCGGTGTAAAACCCGGACAGGGCGCTGAGTAGAGTAAAAAACAAAAACAGGCCGATCAGGACGATCCAGAATAGCCGGTTTAACCTGCCTGGCCGGCGTGGACCTTCGGAATCACGGCGCGAGGGACGACGGAAGGGGATGGGACCTCGATCAGTTCTCATGTTTCACGTTTCGAGTTTCGGGTTTCGGGTTTCGGGTTTCGGGCGTTGAACTCGAAACTCGAAACCCGGAACCCGAAACTTAATACGCCTTGGCAAACACCACCTGCTGCTTCGCCACTGCGCCGCAGACGACACACTTCCCGGTTCCGCCGGGCTGGTCGAAGGGGATGTTGCGCGTGGTGGCTTTGGTTTCCTCTTTGACTCTGGCTTCACATGCCCCATTGCCGCACCACCAGGCCCAGACGAAGCCGCCTGGCCCTTCGATGATGCGCCGGAGCTCATCATAATCGGACTCGACGTGGTAAGTGTTTTCGGCCAGGAAGCGGCGGGCCTTGGCCAGCATGTTAGCTTGAATGTCGTTCAGCCACTCCGGCACGCGATGCGGTAACTCGGCCCACGAAGCGGTGGTTTTCCCTGGCTTGCCAGCGATGTCGCGCCGGGCCAGGACGACCTGCTGACTCGCCACGTCGCGCGGGCCGACTTCGACCCGCAACGGCACCCCTTTCATTTCCCACTCGTTGAACTTGAATCCAGGGGTAATTCCCTCGCGGTCGTCCACTTCAAGACGCGCGATGGGCGTGAGGATCGACCGCAGACGATCAACCGCCTCGAGCACCGTTGTGCGCTCTTCGTCAGATTTCCAGATGGGTACGATGACGGCCTGGATGGGCGCGAGCCTGGGCGGCAATTGCAGGCCCTGATCGTCGCCGTGGACCATCACGATGGCCCCAATTATACGCGTGCTCATGCCCCAACTGGTGGTCCAACAATGCTTGAGGGTATTGTCGCGGTCCAGGTATTGGATATTGAACGCCCTGGCGAAATTCTGGCCCAGGTTGTGCGAAGTACCCGCTTGCAGGGCACGCCGGTCGCCCATCATGGCTTCGATAGAGTAGCTGTGCTTGGCCCCGGCGAACTTCTCGCTCTCGCTCTTGCGGCCCTTAATGACCGGGATGGCCGCGTCGTTTTCGGCGAAGTCGGCGTAGACGCCCAGCATACGCATGGTCTCTTCCTCGGCTTCCTGCTCCGTGACGTGGGCCGTGTGGCCTTCCTGCCAGAGGAACTCCAGGGTGCGCAAGAACAGCCGCGTGCGCTGTTCCCAGCGGACGACGTTACTCCAGACGTTGATCAGGATCGGCAAATCGCGGTAGGACCGGATCCACTGCGCGTACATGTGGCCGATGATTGTCTCCGAGGTTGGCCGGATGACCAGTGGCTCATCGAGTCTCTCTCCCCCGCCGATAGTGACGATGGCCAGTTGCGGCGAGAAGCCCTCGACGTGCTCGGCCTCTCTTTTCAAGAAGCTCATCGGGATGAAGAGTGGAAAGTAGGCATTCTTGTGGCCGGTGGCCTTGAAGCGCCGGTCGAGGCCGGCCTGGACGTTCTCCCAGAGGGCGTAGCCGTAAGGCATGATGACCATGCAGCCGCGCACCGGTGCGTAGTCAGCGAGCTGTGCCTTCTGGACGACGTCGTTGTACCAGCCGGAATAATCTGCGCTGCGAGGGATGACTTTTTCCGCCATTAAAAGAAAATGCTCCCTTCGATAGACTTCCAAACCCTGCCACCCACTTTGATCGTCATCGGCTCGGTCGCATCATCTGCCTCGACGTAGACGGCGCTGGGGCGACCGACTTCGTAACCCTGCTCGGTGACGATCTGGAACCTGGTTCCGTCGCCAAGTTGGCGGTGGCGGATCAGGTAGGCCGCCAGGGCACTTGAGGCGCTGCCGGTGGCCGGGTCTTCGGTGATGCCCAGGAGCGGCGCAAAGACGCGGACGTGGACGGTGGCGCCCGGCTTGAGGGTCTCAAAGCTGAAGGCCAGGACATAATCGGCGTCCAGGTTGTGGCAGATCTCGCTCAGGCCGGGACCCTGGGGCATGACAGCCTGGAGCGCCTCCAATGACCGCATCGGAACGATCAGGGCCGGCAGCCCGGTGGAAACCACCTGGCACGGAACACGCGCCGCGATCTTATCTACTGTCGTTGAAAGGGCTGCCGCCAGGTCCCAAAGATCGTCGAGCAGGCGGCCGAAAACAGGCGCGCGCTCAGTCATGACGACGCGCTGGATCTGCCCACTGTCGACATAAAGGTCCACCGAGAGCACGCCGACGTCGGTCTCGACCCTGGCGTGAGTGACGGGGACGACCAGGCGGTCGGGATACTGCATCCCCCAAACGTAAGCCGCGCCGAGCACCGGGTGGCTTGAGGCTGCCACCCGGGTCAGCGGGGTATACGAGCAGACGCGAAAGTCGGCGCCGCTCTCGGGTGAGGCTGCACACAGGAAGGCCGTCTTGGCGATGCTCATCCCGCGTGCGATGGCCTGCATTTGTTCCCGGGTCATCTCGGTCGCATTGGGAATAATGACGACCGGATTGCCGCCGAACGGGCTATCACTAAAGACATCCGCCTGGATGAAAGGCACCTTGCGCACGCGAGCTTCTCCTTATCAGGTCCACGGTTGCATACGGATAAACAACCGCCCTGACACGTCAGCGGTCAGGGCGTGGTTGAGAACCTGGAACATTCGCTTGCACAGACTGTAAGTATATTTGACACCGGGTGAATTGTCAAACGCTCTTGACATAGAACATCAGTTCGTGGTATAATACGGCCAATTCAGAACAATTGTGCAAGCGGTATCCAGACAGGGAAGGAGTACCAACGATGGAGGGATTGTCCCCACGGCAACGGGGTATTCTCCGCTTCATAGGCGAGTTCAAGAAGGGACACGGCTATCCGCCCACCATCCGCGAAATCGGCGCGGCACTCAAGATATCGTCCACATCTGTAGTAAATTATAATCTCAATATCCTGGAGCAGCGCGGCCTGATCGAGCGGGACAAAACGGTCTCGCGCGGGATCAACCTGTAGGGTGACGACGACGAGCGCCAGGCCAGACCCATGCCTGGTACCTTTAACATACCGGTCCTGGGGACGATCGCGGCCGGCGAGCCTATCCCTCTTCCCCAGGAAGGTTTTTCGCCGGTGGGATACGAGTCCATCGCCCTGACTCGTGACATCGTGGGCAGCCCGGAAGGGATCTTCGCCCTGCGTGTGCATGGCGACTCGATGATCGACGCGCTGATCCACGATGGTGACCTGGTCATCATGCGCCACCAGCCATATGTTGAAAACGGCGAGATGGCTGCGGTCTGGTTGACCGATGACAACGAAACGACGCTGAAGCGCTTCTACCTTGAAGATGGCCAGGTCAGGTTGCAACCCGCCAATCCAGCCTACAAGCCACGCTTCGTGCCGGCCGATCGGGTGCGCGTGCACGGGAAAGTCGTCGCAGTCATCCGGCAGGTGGACTGATCGCCGGGTGGTTTCCTTGCGCGTCTCCAGTTAGATGTAGGAGAAGTCAACGGCCAGGTCCCTCCAGCCCCTATTCGCTGTAGTTGTTCTTTGACCCGCCTGCGGTCTTCAAGCGCCCGCTTCAAGCACGCCTGCAACCTGGCATGGGTGAGTTCACAGATTCTAGGAGAGACTCGTATCCTGGGCTGTTTACTCCCGTTTTAAATGATACGAGGTTGCATGAACGGTGGAATCGCGTATAATGCACGGCGTGTTAGTTGCGGGCACCGTCTCACCGCTCAATTCATACCAGCCTCATCACGCTGCCAACCTCGCTCAGGCCGGTGTCCGGCCGCACCCTTAGGAATCCGCCATAACTAAGGAGGTACGACAATGTTAAACATACGTCTTCGACACCTGCTACTTGCCCTGGCCCTCGCGCTCTTGGGCCTGACAGTGGCCGTGGCTCAGACGCCACCGCCTGGCAATTGGGTGAAGGACCCGGCGAATCCGGTGCTGGGTCCCGGGGCTCTGGACAGTTGGGACAGTGGTGGAGTTCTTGCTCCCGCCGTTCTGGCCGAGGGCACAGGCTTCCAAATGTGGTACGCCGCCACGGGCACCGCCGTAGCCAACATGGCCATCGGGCGTGCGACCTCATCCAATGGTAGCGCATGGGTGCGATACGCCAACAATCCGGTATTGGTGTCCGGTGCGCCGGGGGCTTGGGACAGTGCTGGCGTTGAAGACCCGGCGGTGGTCAAAAAGGACGGTGTCTACCACTTGTGGTACACCGGCCACGATGCAGCGGGAGGTCGCCGCGTGGGTCATGCGACGTCGCCAGATGGGATGGTCTGGACGAAAGATCCCGCTAATCCGGTGCTGCAGCCCGGACCGGAAGGTGCTTGGGACGTGAAGGGAGTGCGGCCAGGGACAGTGCTGTTCATCGGTGGTGAATACCGCATGTGGTACATGGGGTCGAACGTTGCCGGCACGGCAGGTATCGGCCTGGCTACCTCTGCAAATGGCGTTAATTGGACGAAGCACTCCAGCAATCCCGTACTGAGCGTTCAGGGAACAGGGTGGGAATCCCAGGGCGTTTATCGTCCGGCTGTGGTCTTCGATGGCACGACGTATCGGATGTGGTACACGGGTGTGGGCGGCGATGGTCTTCCTCGTATCGGTATGGCCACATCCAGTGATGGCGTCCAGTGGACGCGCGCTGCGGGTAACCCGGTGCTGGGGCCTGGCGGGCCAGGAACGTGGGACACGGCTGCCGCGAAACAGCCGGCCGTGGTCTGGAAGGCGGATACGAGCACGTACCATCTGTGGTATGGAGGCACGGCTGGTAACGTAGAAGCCATTGGCCATGCCACAGCCCGAGGTGCGTACACGGTGTACCTGCCGCTCATCAGGAAGTGAGCTCAAGACGTTGGCTGCTTGGCAGGGATCGAGAGGTTTGTCTATATGGGAGAGCAGCGACGAGGTAAAAGAGAGCAGTGAGGGCGCTTGGCAATTCCTTTCGATCTGCGGTTTTAGTAAAACCAACTGCCCCTAATTCAACTTTGCTGCGCCGTGTCTTGGTCTGGATAGCCGGGCATGAGCTGTGGCTACTGGCGCCGGCTGTTCCGCCCCTGGTGTTTCCGGAGGTGGTTCCTCGCCTTTGGGTGATCGCAGCACTGGTCTACATTGCTGTCCTGTGGGTCTGCCGCTGGCTGGCCAGCGGCCACATTTCCGTTCGAACATCCATGGATCTCCCAATTGCGACCCTGCTGGCGATGCTCCCCTTGAGCCTGTATGCTTCGGTGGATCTTTCCCTGAGCCTGCCCAAGCTGACCGGAATACTGCTCGGTGTAGCGGTGTACTATGCAGTGGTGAATACGACACAGAATACAGGGGATGTCCGAAGGGTGCTGCTGATGCTCGTACTGGCGGGTGGCGCGATCGCGGTCGTAGGTCTGTTAGGTACGGACTGGACAGCCAAGTTTCCAGTTTTGGAAGCCGTCTACGAGCGGCTGCCGCGGTTGATCCGCCGTGTGCCCCATAGCTACGCGGAGGGCGCCATTCATCCCAACGAGCTCGGTGGAATGATGGCGCTCTTCGTGCCGTTTTTGGCCAGCCTGTCACTCGGTCTTGCTGATCCAGAAGCCCGTCAACGTTTCGGCCAGAGGGTCAGAATCCTGTCCCAGACTTTGATCGTCGCCACACTTCTCCTGACGGGTCTTACTCTTCTCCTGACCCAGTCCCGCAGTGCCTGGATTGGCGTCGCCCTGGCGTTGGTGGTCATTGGGGCAGTGCAGTATCCCCGGCTGCGCCTGGTGCTCGTGGCAGGCATATTTCTGGCAGTCGCCCTGGTAGTCTACCTTGGTACCGAAAGTATTGGGCGCATGATTTTCGACGTTGGCGCCAGCACAGCCAGGGTCGGGACGCTCGACCTTGCAGGGCGGGTCGAAGTCTGGCAACGGGCAATCTACATGCTCCAGGATTTCCCGTTTACCGGTATTGGACTCAACACTTTCTCTATCGTGGCTAATATCCTGTACCCGTTTTTCTTGATTGGGCCGGATACCAGGGTGCCACATGCCCACAATCTCCTCCTGCAAACGGGGGTAGACCTGGGCATTCCGGGCCTGGTGGCCTATTGCGGATTGCTGGCCACGCTGTTCCTTAGTGCTGGTCGGGCAGCACGAGCAGCACGGAGTATGGTAGCACGCGCCGTCCCGTTGGGGCTACTAGCAGGTATGGTTGCATTCCAGGTATATAGTCTGACTGATGCGATTACCCTGGGTGCAAAGCCTGGACTTGTGCTATGGGCTGCGACGGGCCTGGTGGCAGCGTTAAACTCGCGCGGATGGGTAGATGCCTAAGCACGATGATCGTCCGAAACGCCGGCTGATCATCGGCACCGGCATTAGCTTGCTCCTGCTGGCTCTCGCCTTTCGCGATATTAATCTTTCCCAGGTGAGCCAGGTTCTGGTCCAGGCAGACTTCAGATGGGTGGCTCTGGCCGTCGCCAGCACGGTGCTAACAGCGGTTGCCAAGGCTAGTCGCTGGTGGTTGTTGTTTTATCCCTATCACCGGAGCCTACGCTTTCGCAAGGTGCTGGCCATCACGCTGATCGGTCAAATGGTGAATTTTGCGCTTCCGGCACGACTGGGAGAAGTTACTCGCATCTATCTGATTGGCGAAATCGAGCATACCCGGCGGGCCAGGGCTCTCGGAACCATCGCCCTGGAGAAGCTCATCGATTTGCTGATGGTGCCCGTGATGCTGGGGGGATTAGTCTTCATGATTCCCTTACCGGTCTGGGTTCAGGAGCCCGGTACTCAGGCAACGTTAATTGGTTTTGGCGTGGCTGTGGTGGTACTGGTTGGGCAAACGCAGCGCCAACGCATCGTAGGGATGGCGGCCAGGAGTCTGAGCTGGCTTCCCGGTGAACTGGCCCACCGCATCGCATCCCAACTGGAGTTGGCGATTAGCAGCGTGGAAGCGTTGCGGACTCCAGGCGTAACCTTGATACTCATTAGTGGCTCGATAGGGATCTGGATCCTATCCGCCGTTACAAATTACCTGGTTTTTCTGGCACTGGATCTGCAGTTGCCCTTCAGCGCCGCTCTGTTTCTTTTGATTGTGCTGACGCTCGGCGTAGCCGTGCCGTCTGTACCGGGCAAGGTCGGTGTTTTCCACTACCTGTGCATTCTTGGACTGGGCGTATTTGGGGTGGCACGCGAGCCAGCGTTAGGGTACGCGCTGCTTCTGTATGCCGTGGTCTTCATCCCCATCTCGGTGGCTGGCGCTGTCGGGCTGTGGTGGGAAAACCTGAGCCTTCGTCGAATCCAGGCCCTGGCGCTGGAACCGGAGTCATGATTTCAGTCATCGTGCCGGCGTACAATGCTGCGGATACGATCAGCGATTGCTTAGAGGCTCTGCTCAATCAGACGGTTCCACGGTCTGACTACGAAATCATTGTGGTCGACGATGGGTCCAGCGACAGTACACGGAATATTATCGATAGATACAATGTGAAAGTTCTATCACAACCCAACGGTGGACCTGGGTCAGCCCGGAACCTGGGTGTTCATCACGCTCAGGGAGAGCTGGTGCTTTTCACGGATGCCGATTGTGCTCCTACTCCTGCCTGGATTACTGAAATGATCCGCCCGTTTTGTGAGCCAGATGTGGTGGCGGTGAAAGGAGCTTACCGGACTCGGCAGCGATCCCTGGTAGCCCGATTTATTCAACTGGAATTTGAAGAGCGGTACAGGTTATTGAGTCGCGAACGCTATGTCGATTTTGTTGACTCCCATGCGGCGGCCTATCGCAAGACGGACTTTCTCGCTGCTGGTGGCTTCGACATACATTTCCGCATCAGCGAGGACGTAGACTTAGCCTATCGCTTGTCGGCACACGGGCACAAGATGGTATTCAATCCCGAGGCCATTGTGAATCACCGTCACCCTGAAACACTTCGAGCCTATTTTCGCGCCAAATTGCAGCGGGCCTACTGGCGGACGAGGAGCTATCGTCAGCACCCAGAAAAGATGCTTAAGGACTCTTACACTCCACAAGCCTTGAAGGGGCAGATTGGATTAGTTTTCCTGCTTGGGCTTATATTGCTAGTGTGGTTGTTATTTCAGGATAAGCGCCTTGAACT
>JBBITV010000032.1:14692-15403 GCA_037440585.1 Chloroflexota bacterium | reverse complement strand
GGGCATCCTCAGGGTGCGCAAAGGGAAAGCGCGGAAGGGGCAGAGCCGGGCTCGCCTGGCGCGCTGACCGGGTGTCCACCATAAGCGGTAGAATGGGATGATAATACGGCGACGAAGTCAGCTCGATCTGGCCGCGCGCTTCCATCTCGACATACATCGGCACGATGCGACTGACGATTTCCCGTTGCTTCGCCGCAATCGCCTGGATGTCGGGGATGGTGTAACCGGAGCCTTTGGCGACCAGACCCCGCAGAATGCGATCGCGCTCGAGCCAGTTAGGGTCGATCCAGGCCAGGTTGAACCAGGCGGCGACGTCACGGAAGTATTGGTCGGGGAGCAGATCGAGGGATGTGCCACTTTCGCGAATCTGGAGCAGTCGCCAGTAGGCCGGATAGTGGCGCACGACGCGTTCCCAATTGATGCTGAAGAAGTGTTTCAGGATGAATGCTTTGTCCTCGCGCGTCCAGGCTTCCTGGAGACCCAACTCCAGCCAATGGTCTCGCGCCCGGCCCTGGGCGTACTCCAGCAATTGTTCGACAAGGGAGGGTACGAAATTGAACGTCGCATGCACGCCCGGGTAGTCGGCCAGGACTTCGGCCATGTGCAGGTAGTCTTTGGCGCCGTGGAGCCGGACCCAGGGCAAAGAGTATTCGCCCGTCAGAGCGTCCTGGTAGTCGGGTTGGTGCATGTGCCAGACGAAGGCGACGTAGA
>JBBITV010000032.1:0-14682 GCA_037440585.1 Chloroflexota bacterium | reverse complement strand
CGCTGAAGCCAATGGCCAGCAGGGCATAGGCAACCAGGATGATCAGAATGCCAGCTTTACCGCCTCCCATAGGGTGCCGAACCCGGCGCGCGCAATTGTGGGAACAGGATCACCTCACGAATCGAGACCTGGTCGGTCAGCAGCATCGTGAGCCGGTCGATCCCCATGCCGAGCCCGCCGGTCGGCGGCATGCCGTATTTCAACGCCTGGACGAAGTCCTCGTCGACGGGATGGGTCTCCTCGTCGCCGGCAGCACGCTGAGCAGCCTGCTCCTGGAAGCGTTCGAGCTGGTCGATGGGGTCGTTCAGCTCGGTAAAGGCGTTGCCGCATTCCATCGTGCCGATGAACACCTCGAAGCGTTCGACCAGGTGGGGCGCTTCTGGCTTCCTTTTCGCCAGGGGTGAGATCTCGATCGGGTAATCGATGACAAAAGCCGGTTGGATCAGGTTGGGCTCGACCAACTCCTTGAGGAGTTCATCGACCAGCTTGCCCCAGGTCGGCTGGCGGTTGATGTCGCGGCTCAGGTCCTTGACTTGCTCCCACAGGGTCTCCAGGGTCGGATAGGCCTCGATGTCTACGCCGCCGTACTCCTGGATCGCCTGGCGGAGCGGAAGCCGCCGCCACGGCGGAGCGAGCTCCACGATCTGACCCTGGAAGGTGATCCGCGTCGTGCCCATCACCTCCTGAGCAATGAACGCGACCATCTCCTCGGTCAGTCGCATCATGTCGGTGTAGTCGGCGTAGGCCTGGTAACATTCCATCTGGGTGAATTCGGGGTTGTGCTTGGTGTCGATCCCCTCGTTGCGGAAATCTTTGCCGATTTCGTACACCTTGTCCAGACCACCGATGATCAGCCGTTTGAGGTAAAGCTCGTTGGCAATCCGCAGGTAAAGCATGCGGTCCAGGGCGTTGTGGTACGTTTCGAAAGGCCGCGCCGCTGCGCCACCGTAGAGGGGCTGCAAGATCGGGGTCTCGACCTCGACGAAGCCACGACTATCGAGAAACCGGCGCATGGCCGTGACCATCTGGGAACGAACGAGGAAAATGCGACGTGCCTCTTCGTTGACCAGCAGGTCAAGGTAGCGCTGCCGGTAGCGCGCTTCGACGTCCTTGAGGCCATGCCATTTTTCGGGCAGCGGGTGCAGCGCCTTGGCCAGCATCTGGAATTGACTAACCTGGACGGTGATTTCGCCAGTTCGCGTGCGGAACACGGTGCCGCGCACGGCCACAAAATCACCGACGTCGAAGTCGCGTTTGAAGAAATCGTGGGCCTCCGGTCCGACGGCGTCTTGCTTGAAGGCGAGCTGAATGCGGCCCGTGCCATCGGCCAGGTGGGCGAAGGTGAGCTTACCCATCGACCGGATACTCATGACGAGACGCCCAGCCAGGGCAAGCTCGGTCGCGAGTTGTTGGCCGGTGGCTTCTGCTGACTCGAAGGCAGCGCGCGCTTCGGCGACGGTGTGGCTGCGTGTGACGCGGGGGGGATAGGGATCCAGGCCGCGCTGGCGGAGGTCGGCTGCTTTGCGCAACCGGGCTTCTTCGAGATCGCTGATTTCGTCGGTGCTCATCTGCCCCTCACTGGCTCCAAGATTGGTCTGAATTATATGCGTTATTGGATTCGATACAAATAGAACACGGACCACTCGGATGGACGGATTCTAGTCCGCCCATCCGGGTGATCCGTGTTTGCATGATCTATCCGTTGTGAAACTCGGTGTTACTGGATCTCGATGATGTTGAACTGGAGAACTCCGTCGGGCGTGCGGACCTGGACCTGGTCGCCGACGGTGCGGCCGAGAAGCGCCCTGCCCAGCGGTGACTCATTGGAGATCAGGCCCTTGCCGGGGTCTGCCTCGGCTGACCCGACAATGCGAAACGTCTCCGGCGACTCCCGGCCTTCCTTGATGGTGACCCGCGAGCCCAGGCGCACCTGGTCAGACGGGCCCACTTCTTCTTCGATCATCCGGGCATTCTTGAGCATGTTCTCGATGGTCAAAATACGCCCTTCGAGAAAGGCTTGTTGATTCTTGGCCTCGTCGTAGCCAGCGTTCTCGCTGATATCGCCCTCGGCTTTAGCGGCCTGAATGCGGCGGGCAATCTCCGGGCGCTTGATCGTTCGAAGGTAATCGAGCTCTTCTTCGAGCTTGCGGCGGCCATCCGGGGTCAGAAAAATCTCTTTACTCGCCATCGGGTTTCCTCATCATGGGTACGTCGGGGGTGGGCCTGCTCGCCAATAGAAAAAGCGCCGAGTGACGTTCGCAGGCTGAACGCCTGCCAAGTGAGCGACACATCGCGCGCGACGAGCAGGTAGGAACTCACTTATATCCAATTTCTTACTCTTAGTGGGTGAAAAGGCACGCCGCGACTGGCCAGTCGCGGCGAGTTTCCATCCAAGAGGAATTATACCTCAAGTCATTTGATTTGGCAAATAGGCTGGCTGTGGTAAAATTAGAGTGACTTAAGGTACCCCATGACTGCCCAAGCCGAAAAAGAGGTCGCACAGCGCCTGGCCCGGCTGCGCGACGAAATCAATTACCACGCTTATCGCTATTACGTCCTGGACGATCCGGTCATCAGCGACGCCGCCTATGACGCTCTATTCCGCGAGCTCCAGACCCTGGAAGCGGCCCACCCGGAACTCGTCACCCCCGACTCGCCCACGCAGCGCATCGCCGCCGCGCCCCTCGACCGATTCGAGAAAGTCCAACACCCTATCCCCATGCTCAGCCTGGACAACGCCTTCAATCGCGATGAGATTTACGCCTGGCACGACCGCGTCCGCCGCCTCCTCTCGCCCGGCGTTCGCCCGGCCTACGTTGTCGAGCCCAAGGTCGATGGCCTGGCCGTCGCTTTGACTTATGATGGCGGTTCCCTGGTGCGCGGCGCAACGCGTGGTGATGGCGTCGTCGGCGAAGAGATTACGGCCAACCTCAAAACAATCAAAGCAATTCCCTTGAAGATACCCCTGGCCACGTCCCCTGCCCCTCTTTCCCCTCCGGCCCGCATCGAGGTGCGTGGTGAAGTCTTCATGCCCCTTGTCCAGTTCGAGGAGCTGAACAAGCGCCAGGCAGAGCGGGGAGAGCGGACGTTCGCCAACCCGAGGAACGCGGCAGCCGGCTCGGTCCGGCAGCTCGATGCGAGCATCACCGCGCAACGGCCCCTGAGCTTCTATGCCTACGCCGTCGGCTACCTCGAGGATAGCCACCTGCTCCACTCCCAATGGGAAACGCTTCACTATCTGCGCGATCTGGGCTTCCCGGTCGCACCGGACGTCCGGCGCTTCGAGGACCTGGACGAGGCCATTGCCTATGCTGAAAATTGGCTGGCCAGCCGCGACCGCTTAAGCTACCAGGCCGACGGCGTCGTGATCAAAGTTGACCAGTTTGCGCTGCAAGATGAGCTCGGCGTGGTCGGCAAGGCGCCGCGCTGGGCCATCGCTTTCAAACTGGCCGAACACGAGGGCGTCACACGCTTGCGCTATATTGGCGTCAACGTTGGGCGTACCGGCGTGTTGACACCCTACGCGCTGTTGGAACCGGTTCAGATCGGCGGGGTTACGGTCAGCCAGGCGACCCTGCACAACGAGGACTACATCCACGAGCGGGACATCCGAGCCGGCGACGTGGTCACGGTCAAGCGCGCCGGTGAGGTCATCCCCCAGGTGCTGGGTCCCATCAAGGAGCTGCGCACGGGCCAGGAGCAGGTCTGGCAGATGCCCACCCACTGCCCGGCCTGTGGGGAGCCCGTCGTCCACCCGGCGGGGGAAGTGGCTGTCTACTGCGTCAACGCCGGGTGTCCGGCCCAGTTGATTCGCCGCGTCGAGCACTTCGCCGCCCGTGGAGCGATGGACATCCAAGGTCTGGGCGAGAAAGTCGCCGCGTTGCTGGTCAACCAGGGCCTGGTCCACGACATCGCCGACCTCTATTACCTGCAGGCGGAGAACTTGCTTGAACTGGAGGGATTCGCCCAAAAGCGGGTCGATAACCTCTTGGGAGCCATCGAAGCCTCCAAGACGCGCCCGCTGGACCGCCTGATCTACGCCCTGGGGATTCGCCACGTAGGCGATACAGTGGCCACGCTCCTCACCCACCACTATCGGGCTCTGGATGACCTGATGGCCGCCTCGGAAGGGGCATTACAAAACATTCCGGGCCTCGGTCCCGAGATTGCCAGCAGCATCGTCAGCTTTTTCGCCCACGAAACGAACCGCCGGGTGATCGAGAAATTGAAGCGCGCCGGGGTCCGCACGCAACGGGAGGCGCGCGATGTGCCGGCGGAGGCGCGGGAGCTACCACTGGCGGGGAAAACGTTCGTCATTACCGGAACCTTGCCAGGGCTGACCCGGCAGCAGGCCACGGAGTTGATCGAGCGCTTCGGCGGCCGGGTGACGGATAGCGTCAGCCGCAATACCACTTACCTGGTCGTCGGCGAAGCGCCGGGCAGCAAGCTGGAGAAAGCTCGCAAGCTGGGGGTGGCGATTGTGGATGTGGACGGACTGCGGAAGCTGGCAGGCTTTTAGTACGGGACGCCGGGCGCAGTGTTGACTCCGGCGTGGTGGCCGAGGCGTTTCGCCAGCTTGATACCGGGGAGCGGCTCGCCCAGGATGTCGTCGTGGATGGCCCAGCTACGGCCGCGGATCGTGTCGGCGGCGGCAGGTGGGCGAAAAGGGGTGGAATTGTCCAGGCGGGCGCGCAAATCGCCACCTGGCCGAAAGCGCCGGTTGATGTCTCGCATGGCCTGTTCCCCATAGAGGTAATCAAAACCCCACCGTTCCAGCAGGATCGCATTGTGGTAAGCCAGGGGATGGGCAAAAACATACTCCTTGCCCATCTCGATGAGCAGCACCTCCCCGCGCGGGAGCAACTGGCGCGCGACCAGCCCCAGGCCGCGCCGCACCTGGCCCGGGGCCAGCCCCGCCTGCATTGCTCGAAGCTCCTCGCCGACGTTACGACGCTGGCTGCCCAGGTAAGTCGGCTGGCCATTTTCGTCCACGTCTATGTTGAAGCGCGGACTGGCCGGATCATTGATCGCGACCAGGTGGATATCGATCTGGCCGATGGCGGTGTCGGCCGCATCGATGACCAGGATCGGGTCAGTATCAGCAAGCCGGCGCCAGACTTCCAGGCGCACCGATGCCTCCTCCAGGTCGGCATGGAGGTGGACGACGCGCTCCGCCGCCTGATTGTGTAGGGTGAGCGGGTCGATGCCAAACGCGACCAGAAGCCGGGGCGGTAGCAAGTGGCGTACCCACGCGTCTTGTTGCGGCCCCTCAAGGGATGCCAGCTCGCGTAACGAGTGGATCGCTAAGCCGGTTGGAGTAGTCATTTGTCATGTGGACCTCTCAGGCAACGGGTAGGAAGAAGAATGCAATCGCGATGATCACGTACACCGCCAGGAGTTGTGCCCCCTCCAGCCAGTTCGATTCCCCGTCAAGGGAGATGAGCGCGGCGATAAGCACAGCCGCGCCCAGCGACGCCAGCTCGAAGGGGTTAAAGATCAGGTCCATCGGGTTGCCCATGATCAGGCTCAGGAACACCAACACCGGTGCGACGAACATGGCGACCTGCATACTGGAACCCAACGAAATAGCCAGGCTCAGGTCCATCTTGTTCTTGTAGGCCGTCTCGACCCCCACGACGTGCTCGGCGACGTTCCCAACCAGGGGGATGATGATGACGCCCAGGAAGAACTCGGTCATGCCCAGGCCCTGCACCACCGGCTCGACAGCGCCTACCAGGATCTCGCTCAACCAGGCGATGAAGACCGTCGATCCGCCGAGGATGCCCAGAGAGACAGGCAGGCTCCACCTGGGCGTGCCGTGTGCCACGTCGTGGACGGCTCCGGCCTCGGGGGGTGTTCCCGGAGAGCGCCCACTGCCGAAGAAGGAATAGGCCAGCATCAGGGCGTAGATCACGATCATCACCGCCGCCACGCCCAGGCTGAGGTATTCGACGGCCGCGTGCCCTTTTTCTTCAATGGCGTGCCCAAACACGGCCGGAATGGCCAGGGCGACGACGGACAGACTCATCATCGTAGCGCTCATCCCGGCCTGGCCACGGTCGAAGCGCTGGACGCCGTGGCGCAGGCCGCCCAGTAACAAGCTGAATCCGAGGATCAGCAAGATATTACCGAGGATCGAGCCGGTGATAGAAGCCTTCACCAGTTCGAGGAGTCCGGCACGGATGGCGAAGATGGTGATGATCAGCTCGGCCGCGTTGCCGAGGGTAGCGTTCAACAGACCGCCGACGCGGGGGCCAGTATAGATGGCGAGTTCCTCGGTGGCCTCGCCCAACAATCCCGCCAACGGGATCACGGCAAGGGCCGAGGCGAAGAAGACCAGGATCGGATTCCAATGTAGAAATTCCCCCAGGATAGCGATCGGAGCGAAGACAAGAAGCACGTTCAGGTATTTCACTGCGGTATGACCTCCGGTCGTGGATGTAGATCGGAGAAGAGGTGTCCTGGTACGCGAGCAGGTAACATCACGCGGAGTGCACGCGGGACGATCTCGAATTCCATCGGCGTCGTCCCGATGGGATCACCGTCGGCGTGCACGGGTAGCGGCTTGCGAGTTCGGATTGACAGGTGCGCAGCTTGATGGAATGTCACCTCGGGATCGTGGAGGTGGCGCCCGGTGGCGATGCCGATCAGGTGGCGTAACGTATAAAGCAGACCCTTACCCCGAAAGATGCACACGTCCAGCCGGCCATCATCCAGGCGGGCCTGGGGCGAAACACGCACGGCGCCGGCGTAAAGCTGGGCGTTGCTGATCAGCACCAGGATCACTCGCGCCCGGGTCCGGCGGCCGTCGATTTCCAGGGTGGCGCGGGTGCCCTGAAACCGCAGGGCGGCCGTGATGCCCGTGAGGCCGTAAACCAGTGGCCCCAGTCGGGCTTTCATCAACGCGCCTTCCGTCTCAACTATCTTGACTAATTCTGCGTCGAAGCCAATGCCCACCCACAGCAGAAAATAGCGGCCACCTGCCCGGCCCAGGTCGATCCGGCGCGTGGTTCCGGCGCTCAACGCCTGGGCTGCTGCCAGGAGATTCGGCCGGTGGAGCGGCGTCGGCGTGGGGAGCAGGCCGATCTCGGCTGCCCAGACGTTGCCCGTTCCGGCCGGCAGCACCCCCAGCGCCACATCCGTGCCGGCCAGCCCGTTGGCCGCCTCGTTAATCGTGCCGTCGCCCCCAACGACAAGGACCACCTCATGGCCTGTCTCGGCTGCCTGGCGCGCAAGAGCCGTCACGTCGCCCTTAGCGTGCGACTCCACTACCGAGATCGCCCAACCCTGGTCTTCCAGGTAGGTGACAGCGCGGGCCAGGTCGGCCCGGAGATCGCGTTGGCCAGCAGCGGGGTTAAGGATGATCTGAGCTTTCACACACTCAATTATACCTGTTCTGTATTGTCACGCAACCGAACAAATGCGGCAATTCATTCAACAGAGCGGTAGTGCTCTTTGTTTCTGCCATGTCGATAGGGGAAAGTATTCCCCCCCGATCGGTCCCGTACGAGGCCACGACCGCTAGGTTAAGAAAATTTGACCATAATCGTAGGCAAAACGTCATGCAACATGGCGAAAATGGTGGTAAACTGGAGATAATCTAGGCATCTTTTGCCCTATTCAAGAGTGCAATGACGTGGTAAAATAGTGGGTGTAAAGCCCACCTCTGATTCAGGCGCAGCAAATTCATCTCACCTCGTCGTGACCTGGCGTGTCCGCATGCCAGGCATTTAGGAAGCAAAGGCATTCTCAGAAATGAGGTAAGTGCTGATGAAATTCCCGGTTAAGTTGTCCACCCTACTCGAGATAGGCCTGATCGCCTTAGTGATTATTATGGCATTTGTGTTTTTGGGGCGGCGTCAGCCTGTGCCTGCAGTTGCTCTTCAGCCACAAGTCTCTGCTACAGGAACGGTCTGGCCAACGCCTTTCTTCCTCTTGACTTCTACGCCTGGACCGACATTTACGCCGCCAATCCCGACTCCGCTGCCAACGGGCACTCCCGGGCCCTCGGCGCCTTTTTCCGCTGAAAATATCACTATCACTTTACAAACAAATCTTGGGGTATGCGATTGCGAAGAAATGGCTTGGTCACCAGACGGCAAGTATTTCGCGTATGCCAAAGATTCGGGGCAGACTGTTTTAACCTTGGATGGCAGAGGCGGGTGGCCGCTTTATGACCTTTGGATCGTCAACTCAGATGGTACCAATCCTCATCTTTTGGTTAAGAACGCTTCTACTCCAGCCTGGGGCGCGGACAGCCAGACACTCTATTATTATTCCTTTGAAAAACGAGACCTAGCGCACGGAAAGACGAATCTGGACCTTTACGCGATTCGCATTGATGGTACTGGCCGAAGACTTCTCCATCCTAACAATGCCACCTCGGGTTTCCAACGCATTCAGGTACTTCCAGGGAACAAGATCGCTTTTCTCAAGGAGGGGAACCATATCGCTGTTTTGGACACCTTCACCAACTCGTTAGTGATGGAGTTGCCGGGGATTGACCTTTCAGGCACCAGGGGGGACAAGGGTCTGCTCTTCTCGCCGAACGGTAACCGTATTGCATAATTGCATACCTGGTGAACAAACAACTCTGGGTAGCTGATGCGGATGGCAGTAGAGCAATCAAACTAGCTGAACCTGTGTGGTGGGTATCAAATATCGCTTGGTCGCCTACTAGTAACCATATCGCTTACGTAAGAGACACGGAGTTGTGGATAGCTGCCGAAGATGGCACTAATCCCCGCAAGTTGTTGACGATTGAAGATCTCCCTGGGCCTCGTGATCCGCGTACGGCGGCTATTGGAGGACCAGGATGGAGTCCAGATGGTGACCTGCTTTTCTTCGGGTATTCACCGGAGCTTCATGCCACGTGGAATGAATACATGGTAAATGTCTCTGGAGGACAGTCCAAATTACTGGCAGCAAATCGGAGTCGAATGACTTTGTCCCCCCGTGGAGATCGAGCAGCATTCATAGGATGGATCGCGACAGAACGAATTGCAGTTCCTCATCTCATCCTTGCCGCATTTGCGATCGAGAATATTGTCAAAGATACCCTGCCTGAGGAGTGGATCCCGTCAACTACGACAGAGGTAGCGGCGAAATCTGGTGCAGTCCTCATTCGGACGGTGGCATGGGAGTCCTGGCTCAATCCAGAATATGTATGGCACGAATCGTCCTGCGCCGATTGCTCTCGAGTCCGGGACTGACCCCAAAACGTATCACGGGCCTATCATGATACTGCTGGCAAACACTTGAAGGCAAACTGCCGGCCCTTAGCAAAGGTGACTCGCCGCAGGGCAGCCCTAGGCTAAAGCCATGGGCTAAAAGAGCGAAGCCCTACGGGCTAACGGCCAGCCCCGAAGGGGCTTCGCTCTCTCAGCGCATGGCTTTTAGCCCGGCGCTTGTCCCCACGACAAGGCACCTTCGTTTCCGAGAAATCACTTTGGCCACTACTGTTTGCCAACAGTATCCTATCATGGGTAACTGGCTAGGATTCAATCCCAATATCGACGTTAACAATGTGGGTCATCCCTACAACAACGGGGGCTCCGAATGGGTTCACCGCTGGGGCGCAGGCTGGATTCAAGATTTTACAGGCGGCGCTGGCGGGACAGGCGGTATCATGCAGCCCGACTATAATCCCGGCGTAGCATCGAAGCCCGGTGTGTGAATACACCGGGCCTTTGTTTTCCGTTTTGCGGAATCGTTCACAGAGAACCCGCATGGCCCCAGCAGCGTAAAGACGCGCTTGCCTGCCTCGGCGACCCCCTTTAGTTCCCCTAAGCTCCCCTGAGTTCCCTCGGTTGAACATTCCTCCCACTTGATGTAAAATACTTCACAGCAGCGTATAGCTGCTGTGGAGGACAGATGGCAGTCGATTTCAGCGAAGGCAGCGTGCTCAACAATCGTTACCGCATCCTCGGCGACCTGGGCGAGGGCGGCATGTCGAAGGTTTACAAAGCCCAAGATACGCTCCTGGACCGGGTGGTCGCGCTCAAAGTGCTGCGCCCTCAATACAGCGCCGATGAATCGTTCCTGGCGCGTTTCCGGCGCGAAGCCCAGGCTGCGGCCAGGTTGGCCCACCCCAACATCGTGGACGTCTATGACATTGGCGAGGTAGACGGATTTCACTACATCGTCATGGAATATATCGAGGGCCAAGATCTCAAAGGCATCATCGCGGCTGAATCGCCCCTGCCCGTCCGGCGGGTTGTCGACATCGGAGTCCAGATTTGTGCGGCGGTGGGCCAGGCCCACCGGCTCGGCATCGTGCACCGCGATCTCAAGCCGCACAATATCCTCGTCACGGCCGACGACCAGGTCAAGGTGGCGGACTTCGGCATCGCCCGGGCCATCGCGGAGGCGTCGGCCACGATCACGTCTGATGGCGCGGTTTGGGGTACCGTGCAGTACATCGCTCCGGAGCAGGCCGCCGGCAAGCCGGCCACACCGGCCAGTGACGTGTATTCGCTAGGGATTGTCCTGTACGAAATGCTCGCCGGTCGTCTGCCGTTCGAAGCAGATACCCGCGTGGCCCTGGTGGTCAAGCATCTGCAGGAGGAACCACCGCCGCTCCATCGCTTTAATTCAAACGTCCCGGCGACAATGGCGGCGATCGTGGCCCGGGCGATGGAAAAGGATCCCGCCGGGCGCTACCCCCATGCCGACGCGCTGGGCCAGGCTTTGCGCGAGTACCGGCGCCATGGTGAGGAGGCGACGGGGCCGCTGCCACGCGTCGCCGTCCCCCTGCGCCCGGCCCCGCGGGTCACCGCGCCGCCCCGCGTCGCCGAACGCCCGGTCACAACCCGTTCGGTACCGCAGCCGCTGGAGTTGCCCGTGGCCCAGGCCCCCGGCGCCGGGATAGATTTGGCTGCCGTAATCCTGGGGCTGTTGGCAGTGGCAGCGGTCCTGGGCCTGATCCCTCTCTGGATGACCGTCCTGCAACACTTTTCATCCACGCCAACTCCACAAACACCCCGCCCACCGGCCGTCCAGAAAGAGATCCCAAACATAGAAGTCCCCAACGTGCTGGGTTTGAGCCGGGAAGACGCGCGGGAAAAGTTGGAGACCCGGGGGCTGCGGTTCAGGCTGCGTGAGGAACGCTATGATGATACAGTGCCCGCGCAATTCGTACTGGAGCAGTCGCCGACGCCCGGCACAATGGTGGCCGGTGGTACCACGATTGAAATCATCTTGAGCCGAGGGTCGAACTTCGTCCAGGTACCGGCTGTGCTCAAAGAGTCTGTAGAGAGTGCGGTGGCGATTCTGGATCGCAACGGGCTGGCCGCCGAACGGGAGTTCGTGTGGAGTTCCGATGCGCCGGCCGGGGTTGTGGTAGCCCAGGACCCTGCGGCGGGCAGCGCTGTGCCTCGGGGCAACCGGGTCATCCTCAAGGTGAGCAGCGGGCGCCGGATCGCCATTGGCGCGGTGCTGGGCGGCCTGGTTCGGCTGGCCGAGGCGGAGCTAGACCGGGTGGAGTTCCGCCCGCGCGAGCGTCTGCAGATCAACTTGTTTTGGGAAGCTTTGCGGCCTGTGGACCGGGATTACACCGTTTTCGTCCACCTGGCGCGCCTGACTGATGGCCCGCCCATCGCCCAGCATGACGGCCCGCCGCACGGTGGCCAGCGGCCCACGACGAGCTGGACGCCCGGCGAGCGCATCACAGATGCCCACGAACTGGTCATCCCCAACGGCGTCCAGGCCGGCAGCTATGAAGTCCGTGTTGGCCTGTATGCACCTGATCTGCCGCCTGCAGAGGAGCGTCTCCAGGTCACAAACCCTGGCAACGCGACCACAGTGGACAACAGCGTTGTGGTCCGGCGGATTGACGTGCGGTAAGTAGGTGCGAGGCAGAAGGAGGGGATTTTGCGCATCGGACTCAACGGTGCTACAATTCAATCCGCTGACCTGGCGACTGAGATCCGCGTCGCCGGGCTGGCAGGCTACAATGTGGTCGAGCTGCGTGATGATAAGCTCGACCGTTTTTTACAAGACGGTTCGCTCAAGGATGTTCGCTGGATACTGCGTGAGGCCGGCGTCAGCGCGTTCACCATCAATTCCATCGACAAGGTCGGCGTAGGCGGCCGTGCTGGCACGGAACAGGCAGTGGCGCGCTGCCGTGAGCTGAGTCGTTACGCCCAGGCCCTCGATTGCCCGTGGGTGTTGGGGGTTCCTGGCCCGGCTGGCGACAGAACCTGGGAGCAGATTCGCAAAGACACGGTCGATACGCTGCGGGAAATGGTCGATGTGGCCGCGGAGTTCGGCGTGGGGGTGGCGTTCGAGTTCATGGGCTTTCCCTGGGCGGCTGTGAGCGACGTGATCGGGGCGTGGGACATTGTCCAGAGCGCAGACCGGCCCAACCTTGGCATGGTGGTCGACACGGCGCATTTCTACGCCGGAGGCTCTACTCTGGAGTCCGTGGCCGCAGTGGACCCGCAGCGCCTGGTTGTGCTCCACATCAACGACGTCGAGGACATACCCAGGACCCAGATCACCGACGGTCATCGCCTGTACCCGGGCGACGGCGTCATCCCCCTCCGCAGCATTCTACGCACCTTCCGTGCCATCGGCTTTGACGGCGTGGTCTCGGTCGAGCTGTTCCGCGAGGAGTATTGGCGCCAGGACCCACTGGCCGTAGCCCGCGCAGCCAAGGCCAAAACCGAGGCGGTGTGGGCGGCTGCCGGAGCGAACAGTTGAACGACGACCCAAAGGCAAGAGTTCGTGAGCAATTCGGCCGGGCGGCCGAACGCTACGCTGTGAGCGTGGTCCACGCCAAAGGGGCCAGCCTGCAACGCCTGGTGGAGCTGGCCGAACCCAGGCCCGATGACCTGGTCCTGGATGTAGCCACGGCCACCGGGCACACGGCGCTGGCCCTCGCGCCCCACGTGGCTCAGGTCGTCGGCACCGATCTGACCGAGGAGACCCTGGCGGTCGCACGCCGACTGGCACAGGAACGCGGCATCACCAACGTCGAGTTCCGCCCCGGCGATGCCGAAGCCCTGCCCTTCTCCGACGACCAGTTCGATCTGGTCACCTGCCGGGTTGCCCTGCACCATTTTCCGAATCCGCAGCAAGGCGTGGACGAGATGGCGCGCGTGTGCAAGCCCGGCGGCCGCGTCATCCTGGTCGACAACGTCGTGCCCGAGGACGAGGAAGTCGCTGCCTTTATCAATCAATTCGAGGTCTTACGCGACCCGTCACACCACCGGGCATATCCAATCAG
Source organism: Chloroflexota bacterium (assembly GCA_037440585.1). Classification (GTDB taxonomy): domain Bacteria; phylum Chloroflexota; class Anaerolineae; order Epilineales; family JBBITV01; genus JBBITV01. The sequence continues at coordinate 1,454 of JBBITV010000032.1, read as the reverse complement.
CCGCCTGGTGGAGTTCTTTGAGGCGGCGGATTTGAGAGTGACGCACACTGAGACGCTGGCCAAGCCGATAGAGTTCTACGACTGGACGTGGCGCATGAGCGTAGCGCCAGACGTTGATGCTCATCTGCACGATTTACTTCTGGGGAGTGAGGGCGGTGTGCGGGAATTCTTCGAGCCGGTGGTGGATGGGGAAGAGATCTGGTTTAATTTGCACGAGGGGATTGTGGTAGGATGGAAGATCGCTACTGCCGGGTTGGCCGAGTCAACGTGCGCTACTGGGAGCTAGGCGAAGGGCCGCCGGTCGTGTTGATTCACGGGATCGGCGCATCCGTTGAGTACTGGCAGCCCAATATAGAGCCCCTGGCCCGGCAGCATCGCGTGTTTGCAGTGGACCTGCCTGGCTTCGGCTGGTCGGACAAGATCGAGGAAGAACTCACCGAGGCGCTGCTTCGCCAATTCATTATACGCTTTTTGGACGCCCAAGGGGTGGACCGCGCCAGCCTGGTCGGCAACTCGATGGGTGGCTTGTTTGCCCTATCAGCCGCGATTGATTATGCGGAGCGGGTACACAAGCTCGTATTAGTGGACAACGCAGGCTTCGGCGCAAGTGTAGCCTGGTGGTTGCGCTTGCTATCGATACCGGGGCTGGGCGAATTGATTTTCCGGCCCGGCTCACGCACACTGCGCTGGATTGCGCCCTTCCTCTTCTTTAACCCGTCACCCCTGATAGACAGCTGGGTCGGCTATGCGGCGGAGTTGCTGGCGCTGCCTGGGGCGAGGCGCGCTTTCCTGCAAGTCCTGCGTCAAGGCGTCAATTTACGCGGCTTGCGGCCCGAGTTTCGGAGTCGTATACGCGACAGCCTCAAGCACCTTCACGTACCTACCCTGATTGTCTGGGGGCATCAGGACCGGGTGATCCCCATGTCCCAGGGACTCGCTGGCCTGGCGCAGATACCAGGCTGCGAGCTCCACATCTTCGACCGTTGTGGCCATTTACCACAACTGGAGCGACCGGCGGAGTTCAACCGGTTGGTGCTGGCATTCTTGCGTGATGCGGAAGATAGGTACACAGGTACACAGGTAGACAGGTACACAGGTAGCAGGTAGGCGGAGCAACCTGTGTACTTGTGTACCTGCGTACCTCTCTAAGGAGATGCAGATGAAACCCAAAGTCTACGTCACTCGCCTGGTACCTGAAAAGGGCCTGGAAATGGTGCGAGAATTCTGCGATGCTGAAGTCTGGGATGGCGACTTGCCTGTCCCGCGCCAGGTACTGCTGGAGAAAGTGCGGGACGTCGAGGGTCTCTACTCGCTGCTGACGGAGAAAATAGACGCCGAGCTGCTGAACCATGCGCCCAGATTGAAAGTCGTGAGCAACATGGCCGTGGGGTTCGACAACATCGACGTGGCGGAATGCACGCGGCGTGGCATCCCCGTCGGCAATACCCCCGGCG